>CAYFVX010000043.1:0-11591 GCA_964346425.1 uncultured Chloroflexaceae bacterium
AGGCGCAGGATTACGTGGGCTTGATTTTTGCCGGCGTGCTGGTGCTGGCGTTGATATTTTTGTATAAGTAGCGGTTGGTGTGGCTGATATGAGTGAGGAATTGATCGCACTGCGACAATCTATTGTGGAAGGCAGGTATGCAGAGGCATTGTCAATTGTTGACGAACTTGAAGAAATGAGCAAAAAAGACACCCTGCGCAAGATTGTCTCATATTTGAAACGTCTGATGACGCATTTGATTAAAAATCATGTTGAACAACGGTTGACAAACTCGTGGGCATCTTCTGTCCGTGATTCGTTGAAGCAAATACAGGATTTGAATTTGCAGTCAGCACCAGATTCTTTCTACATCCCGTTAGATGAGTGGCCCAGGTATGTTGAAAATGCGTTTGAAGATGCCGTCTACGATGCGGCTATCGAGGCTCTGGGCGGTATCTATAGCCCCCATGAACTTGAGCGCAAAGTCGACCGGCAGCATATCACTACCCTGACGCTCAGATTGTTGTCGGATACAACAGTGCAGAGCGAGAAAGAGCTTTCGGAACGAATCAATGAACGCCTGGCAGCATTGCCGGGCGGTGATGTATGGCAGAAGCATTAAAGGAGTGATGGAGCACTATGCCCCCTTATCTCATTCCACCACCTGATGGTCTCCCCTGGCTGACCATGCTTGTTCTCGCGCCAGTGGTTGGTATTGTGTTGATTGGTCTGGCGGCTCTGCTGCGCCTGGATGACCGCGTGGTCAAAATCGGGGCAACCGCCTGGATGTTCGTACCGATTGGCCTTGCAGCGATGGTGCTGGCTGGCTTCGACCCCACCGCTACCAGCAGTGGGCAGGCAGCCATCCAGTTTGTCGAGAAGATACCGTGGGTGCAGGCCATTCGCGTAGACTATTTCATGGGCGTGGATGGTATCAGCCTGCCTATGGTGCTACTCACGGTCGTCATGTGTCCCATCGCGGGATTTGCCTCCTTCAAAGTGCAGAAGCGGGTGAAGGCGCACTACATCCTGCTGTTGCTGCTCGAAATGGCAATGATTGGCTACTTTGTAGCCCTGGATTTCTTCTTTTTCTTCATCTTCTGGGAATTCAGTCTGGTGCCGGCCTACTTCCTGATCCGTGGCTGGGGGCGCGAAAATCGCAACTATGCGGCGTTCAAATTCTTCATTTACACCATGGCTGGTTCGGCCGCTATGCTGTTGCTCTTTGAGTTTCTCTATCTGGCAACCCGCTTTGCCGGCAACCCGACGTTTGATATTATCGTCTTTGGTCGCCTGGGGCAGGGATTGCCTGTCGAAGGCTTTAGCCAGAATCTGCAAAGTATTATGAGTGGCTATGCCAACCACCTGGGTATCGCCGGTGCGCTTGGCTATCCCGACCCTGCGCTGTATAGCGCAGTCGCATTCTGGGCAATCTTCATGGCCTTTGCGGTCAAGCTGGCGGTCTGGCCCTTCCATACCTGGCTGCCGGATGCGTATGGCGATGCACCCATCTCTGGTTCCATCTTGCTCTCCGCCGTGATGAGTAAGATGGGTGCGTATGGTATGCTGCGTATTCTGCTCCCCTTCGCACCCCAGGCTGCGCAACAGTTTGCGCCGGTGGTGGGTGCGATGGCTCTGGTCGGCGTCATTGCCGGTGCGTTTGGCGCACTTTCCTATGTACGCAGCGACATCAAGCGGTTGATAGGCTACACCTCCATCAACCATATGGGCTATGTGATGCTGGCGATAGCAGCCGCGGCTGCGCTGCCCGGCAGCGCAACCCAGGATAGCCGTGCAATCGCGCTCAATGGGGCACTCATGCAGATGGTCGCGCACGGTCTCTCGACTGGCGGACTCTTCTTCCTGGCTGGCGCACTGTACGAACGTACAAAGAGCTATTCGCTCAGCGATTTTGGTGGTCTGCGCACGGTAATGCCTGCCTTTGCTGGCACGATGGGGGTCATCATGTTTGCCAACCTGGGCTTACCTGGCCTGGCTGGTTTCGTCGGTGAGTTCTTTATCTTCCGCGGCGCATGGGCAACTTTGCCGTTGTATACCTTCCTGGCGACTATTGGTCTGATAGTGACGGCTCTGGCCCTGTTGATAATGTTCCAGCGTGTCTTTCTTGGCCCGGTTGAACACAAATGGGAGCATCTGAAAAAGCAAGACATCGGGTTCGGTACGCTTGAGTTCTGGGCAACAGCTCCATTGATTGTGCTGCTGCTCGTCTTTGGCATCTATCCTTTGCCGCTCATGAACCTGACCAATGCGATGGCGACCCAGATGGTAAGTATATTCTTATAAAAGGACAGACTATGCACCTGTTTGATTTGTCTCCTGATATTCCCTGGTTGAGCCTGATATGGTTGAGCATGGTGGCTCCAGTCGTGATTATTGCGATCCTGCCGAGCTCGCAGCGGGAACTGATGCGCTGGACGGGTGCGATCTTTTCCTTCATCTCGCTGGTGCTCTCGATAATGGTCTTCTTCGCGTATGACCCGATGGTCGGTGGCTTCCAGTTTGTGGAAAAACTCGACTGGATGCCGCAACTGGGTATCAGCTACCTGCTCGGTGCGGATGGTATCAGCCTGCCGATGCTGGTGCTCAACGGTTTTATCATTTTCACTGGCTCGCTGATGAGCTGGAATATCGAAAACCGCACCAAAGAGTACTGGGTGTTGCTGCTGTTGCTCACCACCGGTGTCTACGGAGTGTTTGTGTCGCTGGACCTCTTCCTGTTCTTTGTGTTCTATGAGCTTGCCGTGCTGCCGATGTATCTACTCATTGGCGTGTGGGGCAGCACCCGCAAAGAATATGGTGCGATGAAACTGACCCTCTTCCTGATGACCGGCAGTGCTTTTGCTATCATTGGGATGCTGGCGGTCTACTTTGGCAGTGGTCTGCGCACCTTCAATATGATGGAAATTGCCAACAACGTCACCTTCTCGCGGCAATTTCAAATCGTCTTCTTCCCGCCGCTCTTCATTGGCTTTGCAGTGCTGGCTGGTATGTTTCCCTTTCATACCTGGTCGCCCACCGGCCACGTTGCGGCTCCCACCGCCGTCTCCATGCTGCACGCTGGTGTGTTGATGAAGCTGGGGGCATTTGGCTGTATGCGAGCGGCCATGTGGATTATGCCAGAGGGTGCCAATCGCTGGTTGCCAATTATCGCCGTCTTGACGATTATGAATGTGGTGTATGGTGCAACGATTGCAATGGCGCAGAAGGATTTCAAGTTTATCATCGGCTATTCTTCCGTCAGCCACATGGGTCTGGTGGTGATGGCACTCGCTTCTGGCAACCAGATTGGCTTGATGGGTGCGGTGTTGCAGATGTTTGCCCACGGCATCATGACCGGCCTCTTCTTTGCGGTCGTCGGGCGCATGATTTATGAGCGCACCCACACCCGTCAGTTGCCAGAATTGGGTGGTATGTTCAAGGTGATGCCGTTTGCGGCGGTGATGTTCATTCTTGGTGGGCTTTCCTCGATGGGGATGCCGGGTTTCGCAGGCTTCTGGGCAGAGTTCAATATCTTCATCGGTGTGTGGGAAAGCTATCCGCTCATTGCTATTATTGCCGCTATCGCTATTCCTATCACAGCGGCATATATTTTGCGAGCGGTGGTGCAGGTCTTCTTTGAAGAGGTGAAAGACCCGGAATTTTTGAAGTTGCCCAAATTGACATGGCAGGAGTATACCGGCGGTGTTATCCTGGCAGTTATCTTGATAGGCGTCGGCATCTATCCCGCCATTTTGACCGAAATGATAAACATTGGTGTTGAGCCGATGGTTCAGCAGCTTCAGAGTGCTGCTGGCGGGGTAGCAGGGTTTTAAAAGAGGGGTGGTACCGTGCCTTTTGTGACTTTTCAGCTCTCGGATATTCCGCGCATTCTGCCGGAAATATTACTGCTTGTACTGGCATTTCTGGTGCTTGGATCCGACATTTTTGAACGCTGGGCAAACGATGAGGATACACAACGGGAGCGCACGCAGGCGGCTGGCTCGCTGGCGGTGATTGGTCTTGGCCTGATCTTTCTGATTACCCTGTTGCAGAGCGGCTATGTGTATACCCTCCCGCCGGATGCCCCCGCAAACTTTTTCACCAATATCGTGCGTAATCTGCAAGCCGGGGGTATGCATGTCCAGCCATTGCTGGGCGCGTTTGCCAATGATCACCTGACAATGATAGGGCGGTTGACGTTTATTGGCGCAGCCTTCCTCACTACGTTGCTCACGATAGATTATCGCCCGGCCAACAACCCTGGCGAGTTCTATGCGTTGATACTCTTTTCGACCGTCGGTATGTGTTTGATGGCATCCGCTTCCGAGCTTATCCTTGCATACCTTGCGGTTGAGTTGACTTCTATCCCGCTGTATATCCTGGCTGGCTATTTCCAGAAAGAGGCACGGATTTCTTCGGAAGCGGGTATGAAGTATTTTCTGTTTGGTGCATTGTCGTCTGGCATCTTACTCTATGGCATGAGCCTTGTCTATGGATTTACCGCTGCTTCTGCGGCAGAAGGTTTGCAGACGAATACGCTGACCCAGTTTCGCTTCATTGCGCAGGTTATCGGGCAGGAAGACGTGATGCTGCTCACCATTGGCATGCTGTTCATCATTGCCGGCATTGGCTACAAGGTGGCGGTCGTTCCCTTTCATAGCTGGTCGCCGGACGTGTACCAGGGTGCGCTCACGCCCATTACTGCCTTTGTCTCGACTGCTTCAAAAGCGGCTGGCTTTTTGTTGCTCTACCGCGTGCTGGTGACGCTCTTCCCCGGTATGATTGGCACCGCCGAGATTGTTGCAGATTTTGGTGGTTGGACCGCTATTCTGGCTATTCTGGCGGTCGCAACGCTGATTATCGGAAATCTGGCTGCCCTTCCACAGACGAATGCCAAGCGGTTGCTGGCCTATTCCAGTATTGCTCACGCTGGCTTTGTGCTGATGGGCTTGATCGCCTGGGCTTCGCCGCTAAACATAGACCGCGAAATGGGAACCTCGGCGTTGCTCTACTATCTGGTCGCGTACACCGCCACGAACATTGCTGCATTCGGTAGTCTGGCAGCCGTCTCGCTGTCAGTTGGCGGGGATGATATTGCAGACCTGAATGGCCTGGCGCAGCGCAATCTAGGGCTGGCCTTTCTGCTGACGATCAGTGTGCTTTCACTGGCGGGTATTCCGCCATTATCCGGCTTCTTCGCCAAATTCTATGTCTTTATGGCCGCATGGCAATCGAAAGCCTTGTGGGTTGTCATTATCGGCATTATTACGACGATCATCAGTCTGTATTATTATCTACGCCTGCTGAAGGCCATGTTCATCAATGCACCGACGTCGAGTGAACCGGTCAAGACGCCGTTGTGGATGAATGTTTCGCTGGTGATTGCTACCATCCTGGTGATGGTTCTGGGGATTTATCCCAACCTGGTCTTGCGTACCATTGACCAGGTCCAGATTGCCGCCGGCTTCTAAAAAGTTCCACAAAAACGTTGTTGGTTCGGTGTTTTTGCGGCAAAGCCGCAAAAACACCGAACCAACAAAGCTCCCTGCGGCAGAGCCGCAAAAAACACTATGCAATTCCATATCCTCACCCTTTTCCCAAATATGTTCAGTGGCCCACTGAGCGAAAGCATCCTCAAACGCGCACAGCAAAGCGAGTTGATTGCCTTCCACCTGCACGATATTCGTGACTATGCCACCGACCGCCACCGCACCGCCGACGATGCTCCCTATGGCGGAGGGGCTGGCATGGTGATGAAAGCCAAGCCACTGGCAGCCGCTATCCGCGCTGTGCTCACTAGCTCGCAAGCCGCTGATGCCACCAGCGATGAAACGCCGGTTGTGCTGATGTCGCCCGATGGACAACCTTTTACGCAGGCTGTCGCAGAGGAGTTATCACGTTGCGAACAGGTGGTGCTGGTGTGTGGACGCTATGAAGGCGTGGATGAACGAGTGCGCACCACACTCATTACCCGTGAGCTTAGCATCGGTGACTATGTCCTGACCGGTGGGGAACTTGCGGCAATGGTGGTGATAGATGCAGTGGCGCGGCTGGTGCCGGGTGTGCTGGATGCTGAGTCAACGATGGAAGAGAGCTTTGGCGATGGGTTGCTCGAATATCCCCACTACACCCGCCCTGCCGTCTGGGAGGGCATCCCCGTGCCGCCGGTGTTGCTCTCTGGGCATCATGCAGCGGTTGCCAGATGGCGGCTACAGCAACGTCTGCAGCGCACCCTGCTGCGGCGTCCAGATTTGCTGATTGCACTCGCAAAGCGGGGTATCCTTTCGGATGAGGAACTGAACCTTTTATTTGAGGAAAGTTCGTAAAGCACTGAGAGATAGGAAAACCCTGTTTGCCCTATCTCTCTGCCTGAATCTTGGCGTTCTTGGTGTCTTGGCGGTTTATGTAACTATTCAAACGAAACGAAACTGACATTACAGGTATTCACGCTCGGCTTTGCGCAAGGCACGGTAGCGTTCAAACGTGCGGTGTTCATCTTCCAGACCGAGTAGCGAGAAAATCGTGCTCCCGCGAAAGGTGTGCTGAATAACCTGCGGGCTATTGCCGCGGACAAAAAAGAGGGATGGCCGATTGATAACCGCCTGGACCATATGACGCAACTTCATCCAGCGTTCAGCCCGCCAGCGCAAAAACTCCACCTCCTCGGATGCGAGATGCTTCGTGCGGATAACGGACGTGGTGCCATCATATTCTTCCAGGCGATCATTGACAATCAACCCTTGCTCGCGAAACTCCTTTTCGAGTGGCGTGCGTGGGTAGGGCGTGGGATGCTGGATATAGGGCCAGTCCACATACTTCCAGGCGAACTGCAGGTTAGCTTCAATCGATTCGCACGTGTCATCTGGATTGCCCACAATAAGCCCCCCGATAACGTACATGCCATGCCGATGCAGATACTCGATGGCTTTGATAGTCGCATTGCCAGCCCGCCGCCCATTCTCGCGTCGGATATTTTTGTTGCTGGCCTTCAAAAAAGCCAGATCATCCTCGATAATATTCTCTATGCCGAGAAACACATATTGAAAGCCCGCTTTGCGCATCAGCGGAGCGAGCGTCTCGCCGTGGTTGGCGATAGCCGAAGTCATCGCTTGCACGCTGTAGTCCAGGTCGCTCAAGCCGGCATCTATGATTGCCTGGCACAGGTTGGTGAACCGCTCGATATTGAGTGTAATATTGTCGTCCACAAAAAAAATAGCACGTGCCCCGTGGTCACGCGCATCCTGAATATCTGCTATCACCCGTTCGATGGGGTAGTAGAGAAAATTGCGCCCACGCATCTCAATGATGGAACAAAAGCTACAATCAAAGGTGCAACCGCGTGAGGTTTCCACCACATCAATCGGAATGCCATAGGATGTATAGGTGTCCAGCACACGAGCCGAACGGTCGGGCAGTTGAATAGATTCATCGTCCAGGCGGTTGACCGGACGGTCTGCGTTATGCTGATATTCTGCATCGGTACGATAGGAGAGGCCCGCGATATGTTCGTAGCCTTTGCCCTGCTCAATCGCTCGCAGCAATTCACGAAAAGTCGTTTCGCCCTCGCCACGCACAATAAAATCCACAGAACAATCGCTTGTATCGGCGGTATATGCTTCGGGTGCGAGGCTAGGGTCGTAGCCCCCTACCACAATCGCAGCATCAGGTTTCAGCCAGCGGATGAGCTGAATAATTTTTTTCGCAGTACGCCGCTGGAATGACATGATGGAAAGGCCAACAACCTGGGGGGGAAAGCGATTGAAAAGGTGTTCAATAATTTCTCGTACTTCATGCTGGGCCAGTACAAGGTCTAGCACGGCAACGCGGTGGTGCGAATCAACGTTGCCAGCCAGCGAGGAGAGCGCACAATTCGGCAAGCGCATACCTAATGACGGCATATGCTCAAACGAATCTGGCATTGACAGCAATATGACATTCATAGCAGTTAGTCTTGCCCATGCTTATGCTTGTGACTATCTTTCTGAGCCATTTTGGTCCGTTCCATCTGCTTGACAAAAGCATCCTGAAGATTGGTAATCGAATCAATTTCTCGTTCTTCGATGGCATCAATCAATATTTGTTGATTGCGTTGACTATCTTCCAGGCGTTTGACATCCCGAATAATATGCTGTTCAATCTCAATCAGCATAGCGTCTACCCGTTCGAGCCAGGAGGTGTGCTGGTGGGCATGCTGGTCTTCTGTGGCTTGCAAATCAACGATTTTTTCATCGGTCTGGCGGCGCAGTTCTTCCAATCGTTCCTGGCTCATCAAAAAGCGTTCGGTTGCGACCCGTTCAATTCGTTTCAACTCAAAGTGAATATCAGGAAATTTTTCATTGATTTCGCTAATCTGCGCAGGTATGTTTTCAGCAAACAGCTCAACGTTTTGCCGAATCTCGTCAATTCGATTGATACGTGCTTCTTGCTCTTCCTGCACCTGGCGTACTTCCGTTACAAGCTGTTGTGCTTCGACTGCCTGCCGTCGCAGATTTTGCTTTTCTATCTGCAGATCTTCACCGACCCGGCGGATTTCTTGCTGGGTTTGTGTATCTGCATCCCGAAGGTGGGTGAGTTGCACGGCGAGCTGGCGATGTCGTTCTTCATTTTCCTTGATTTGCGATTGGAGATCGCCTATGCGCTGTTCAACTGCTTCAATGCGCGGAAACCACTCCAGCGTATGGTCTCGGTCTTGCTTATGCGATTCCGCAACCTGCTGTATCTGGGCCTGCATCTGGCGGATAGGCTCAAAACTTTCCTGGATTTTGACCAGAGCACTGGCAACTTCTTTACGCAGGTCGAGAATATCACGGCGTGAGCGGTCTACCATCTGGGCCACTTCTGTGGTATGGTGTTCAAAGCTCGACTGCACCTGGGCAACCGCCGATTCTGTTCTGCGCACCTGCTCCATCGCCCATTGATATTTATTCGTCTGGTCTTTGATGAGGCGGCGCAGCTCGTCTATCTGCCCTTGCAGGTTGACAATCTGCGATTGCTCCTGGGTACGGATACGTTCTTCTTCAAATTTCTGCGTAAGTTCAGTTCCTGTTGACATGGTTTGCGTTATCCTTCCAGTGCTTGAATTGCTGCGGGGAGATTGATGGCACCGGTGTAGAGGGCACGTCCGATAATCGCACCATACACCCCAATACTTGCCAGTTGCGTAAGATGTTGCTGGTGCGAAATACCACCACTGGCGATGATAGCGGGGCCATCCAAACGAACAAGTGCCTCGGTTGCTGCATAGTTTGGTTCAGTGAGCGTGCCATCCCGTGCAATATCGGTATAGATAATCTGCTCAACCCCAAGATTTGCCATCTCCTTGACCAGTTCAATCGCCTGCACGTGCTCGACCTCGGTCCAACCAGCCGTGGCGACATATCCATCACGGGCATCTATACCAACAATAATGCGATTGCCATAGCGACGGATGAGCCGCTCAACCAGTTTTTGATTGCGCACGGCGACTGTCCCCAGAATGGCGTAGGCAGCCCCGGAAGAGAGGATAGTATCCACATCCTGCTCAGTGCGTAACCCGCCGCCAAACTCGATGGGTATAGTGACCGAGTGCAAAATCTCTTTCACCGCGTAAATATTCACAGGTTCACCCTGTTTTGCTCCATCCAGGTCAACGATGTGCAAGCGGGTAGCCCCCTGTTGTACCCATCTTTGCGCAACAGCAACTGGATCACGGTCATAGACGGTTGCTTGTTCAAAATCGCCCTGGTAAAGGCGAACACAGAGACCATCTTTAATATCTATTGCCGGGATAATGTGCATAATGTTCGCTCTCTCTGCTGTATGTTTAAGCGTTGCGGCTGCTGATGACAAAGTTGTGCAACAGTTGCAGACCAAGACGACCACTTTTTTCCGGGTGAAACTGGGTGGCAGCGATGTTGTTGTGGATCAGGATGGAGGGAAAACGAAGGCCATACTCTGTCTCAGCGGCTATCATAGCTGTTTGCTGTAGATTGCAGTAGTAGGAATGGACAAAATAAAAATTGCTCCCATCGGGAATATCTGTCAGCAGGGGATGGGTGCTGGCTTGATCCGTAAAGTGAACCTGGTTCCAACCAATCTGGGGAATTTTCTGCCCACCTGGTAGTCGCTGGACAGTGCCGGCCACGACATTCAGACAGGTATGCTGTCCAAATTCTTCGCTCTCTGCACAGAGCACTTGCATACCCACACAAATGCCCAGGAACGGGCGGCCACTGGCAATCACGTGATGAATTGGCTCGATGAGGTTGAGCTGTTGCAGGCTCTGCATGGTATCACGTGTCGCTCCCACACCGGGCAGCACCAGGGAAGAAGCTGCCCGGACGACTGCGGGGTCCTCGGTTACTTCGACCTCTGCGCCAACATGCTTGAGGGCGCGAACGGCATTGGGCAGGTTGCCTGCGCCATAGTTGATGACGGTTATCATACGGGAGTCATTCATGTTGCTTGGAGCGGGTGACGAGTGCGCAGCGATGTTATCACACTGCTGATGTCCGGTTCGGGAGCATTGATGACACCGATAGGATCGTTTTCAAGCGATTGCCCCATAAGCGTCTGAATGGAAGCAACCGTACAGGCTCCAAGTGCCTCCAGATTGTAGCCCCCTTCAAGCATAAGTACAATTCGCCCGTCGCAAATCTCGCCAGCCAGTTCATAAAGCATACGGGTAAGTTGCTCGTAGCCGGTGACGGAGAGCACCATTGGCCCGATAGGGTCGCTCCAATGGGCATCGTAGCCGGCGGAAACGAAGAGCATTTGCGGCTTCCAGGTACGGAGAACAGGGATAAGACTCTCTTCAAAAACTCGCTGGTAGCCTTTGTCACCCACACCGGGTGGAAGCGGAATATTGAATGTTGTGCCGCGGCCCTCGCCCTGGCCTATCTCATCCAGTGCGCCAGTGCCAGGGTAGAAAGGCGAAGCGTGGGTTGAGCAATAGAGCACCTTCGGGTCGTTGTAGAAGATGTCCTGTGTTCCATTGCCGTGGTGAACATCATAATCTACAATCGCGACGCGTTCCATGCCGAGTGTTTGTATGGCATACCGGGCTGCAACGGCAATATTATTGATAAGGCAAAAGCCCATCGCGCGTCGCTCGGTCGCGTGGTGGCCGGGCGGACGTAGCAAGGCAAACCCGTTGCTACATTCGCCGCTGTGGATTGCTTCAACCATACGAAGCGCACCGCCAGCCGCCCAGGTTGCAGCTTCCCAGGAATCCTTCGTCATATAGGTATCGGGATCAAGCTCTCCACCGCCACCTTCGCTGACTCGTTTGAGCGATTCGAGATAGTTTGTCTGGTGAACGAGGGCGAGTTCTTCCTGCGCGGCCGGGCGTGCGGAAAGCGTCAGCAGGCTCTCACGCAGTCCACTGGCGTCGAGAGCTTTTCCAATCGCATCCAGACGTTCTTTGCGCTCAACATGGACGGGGTTGGTATGAGCGGCGTAACGTGAGTCTGTCAGTATGGCTGTTGTCATAATATAAATGCCCTCCTGTTGGGACAGGAGGTTTCGTTATAGCTTTACAAATTATGCTCTTTGTCCTGTTGATGCTCATGGTAGCATTGAGGGTGGGGGTTGTCAAGCGTGCGGCTATGCTGCCATGGCTTTCGCAAAGTCTT
>CAYFVX010000044.1:0-11553 GCA_964346425.1 uncultured Chloroflexaceae bacterium
TGAATAGTTTCTTTCACCACGAAGACACGGAGAGAACAAGGTTTTTCTCATCTCTTTGCCCGAATCTTGGCGTTCCTGGCGTCCTGGCGGTTTCTATAACTATTCAAACGTATTTGGTATCACCTGTTTGGTGTGCTGCTTTTACGGGTAGCACCACAACACATCGTGGACGGGATGGGAGTTGCGAGGGAACGACACCCTCTCGCGCTCTCCTGGGTGAAACTCATTGTGGATACTCCACGATATCCTGTGGTGCTACCAGGATTGCGGTATGCCTGTTTTGCGGCAGGGATCATAGATAATCTGGGGCGGAAATACTATCGCGTTTCATAACGATAACCCGCTCTCTGCTGCCAACGAGCAACATGAGCATGTTGAACAGATAGCTGAACACCCGAAAGTAGGGCGGCATCACATTCCGCGAAATACGGCGGAAACCAAAGAATACATAATAGACCTGCATCTTCTGCGCACACATGAGATAAACCTCCCGCTGCTCACGTGCCAGGAGTGCCTGCACAATCACACGTCCGACCCCCTGCCCACGACAATCGGGAAGCAGTGCCAGCGAAGCGAGTTCAAGCGTCCCATCGTGGTGGTGCTTTATCTGTCCCACGCCGACGACCTTGCCATGATGGTTTTCTACCACCACAAACCGTCGCCAATCCAGACCAAACGGATTGATACGAGCCTGACGGACGATACTCTTGATGTCCAGTTGGTCTTCAGCACAGGCCGAGCGAATGTAAAGAAGATTTTCCGACATGGATTTGCGCTATCTGGCTGGATAACAGGATAACCTGGGCTTCTTGCAAATATACACAATTGTACTATGCAGTTGCAGAAAGAGCAAAAGGCTATCGGTTGTTGTGGTTGGTGGCGTCAAAGACCTGCAAAAGCTCTTGCAATACCCGCTCGCGTTCTTCTGGCTCATCGCTCCGTATGGCAGTCGTGACGCACGTATTCAGATGATTTTCGAGAATGATACTGTTGACCTTATGCAGGGCTTGCTGGATGGCCCGCACCTGCTTCATTATATCAATACAGTAGGCATCATCATCAACCATGCGCTGCACTCCACGCACGTGTCCTTCAATTGTCTTGAGGCGTAGTAAAAGCTGTTCTTTATGTTGATGCATATTTCTCTCGTTCCCCGCTTTGCAAAGCAGCAAACCGCTTAACTTAATGCGCATGTGGGGTATGGTTGTTTTCGGCAAATCCGAAAACAACCATACCCTGCACAAAGCACATGGACATCTATGGTATAATAGCTTCCATCATATGGCACCCCGCCGTAACTTTTTAGCTCCACGGTTGGCTATTACACCGTCGCAGACATCGTCGCCTTTCCCCGCAGTGCTTTTGCGTAAGCCGGGTACAATGAGGAATGCTCGTGTGTTCGTTTGTTTAGCTAGTGAATCGTTGTATTATGATCTCTATGAACCAGACTCGCGCTCCCTTTCCGAGGCCCTTTACCGATTATCACATTGATGGGGCTTACGACGAAATGTTTTTTCCTGATGGCAAGGCTCGCGCCCATTACCTGGAATTGTACCAGAAATTGCTCGAGCTGCCTCCATCGGAGCTACGCCGGCGGCAACAGGCCGCCGACCTTGCTTTTCTCAACCAGGGTATCACTTTCACCGTATATGGTTCCGATGAGGGCACCGAGCGTGTTTTTCCCTACGATTTGCTCCCGCGGATTATTACCAGCGAAGAATGGGCAACCATTGACCAGGGATTGAAACAACGCATTACTGCCCTCAACATGTTTCTGAAAGACATCTACCACGAGGGGCATATCCTCAAAGATGGGGTTATTCCCCGACGCATGGTCTTTAGCTGTAGACACTATCGCCGCGAAATGTGTGGAGTACGGGTGCGACGCGATGTCTATGTTGCCGTGGCCGGTACCGACCTCGTGCGTACCGCCAGTGGCGAATTCGTCGTGCTGGAAGATAATCTCCGCGTTCCCAGTGGTGTCTCCTATATGCTGGCAAATCGTCAGGTGATAAAATATGTTTTCCCCCGTCTATTTGGGCAATACAATATCCACAATATTGATCATTACAGCGAGTCCCTGCTCACCACTCTGCGCTCACTTGCGCCGCCCAGTCGCTCAGAAACAAGCGTTGCCTTGCTGACACCCGGCGTGTTCAACTCCGCCTACTTTGAGCATACCTTCCTGGCACGGCAGATGGGGATTGAACTGGTTGAAGGGCGTGACTTACTGGTGCATAACAATATCGTCTATATGCGTACCACGGCTGGCCTGCGCCGTATTGATGTCATCTATCGCCGCATTGATGATGACTTTGTTGACCCGCTGGCTTTCCACCGCGACTCTATCCTGGGTGTGCCAGGCTTGATGAACGCCTATCGCGCCGGCAACGTCACCGTGGTCAATGCCATAGGCACGGGTATTGCTGACGACAAAGCTATCTATGCCTACATCCCCGCGATTATCCGCTACTATCTTGGCGAAGACCCCATCATCAACAACGTGGAAACCTATCTGCTCAGCGACGATGCGCAGCAGCAGCATGTGCTCAATAACCTGCAAAATCTGGTGGTCAAGGCAGTGGGCGAGTCCGGCGGCTATGGCATGCTGATAGGCCCCCATAGCACTTCAGCCGAACGAGAAGAATTTGCCAGACGCATCAAAGCCAGCCCGCGCAACTACATCGCCCAACCCACGCTGGCTATCTCGCGGGATCCCTGCTACGTGGATGGTCAGGTAGAATCCCGCCATGTAGACTTGCGCCCCTATATTCTCTGTGGCGAGAAGACCATCATTGTACCAGGCGGATTGACGCGGGTTGCGTTGCGCCGCGGTTCGCTGGTGGTTAATTCATCGCAGGGGGGCGGCAGCAAAGATACCTGGGTTTTGCAATAGGCTTTCGCAATGTAAGGATACCTGCTATGTTGATGCTTTCACGCGTTGCTGATAGTCTCTACTGGATGAGCCGCTATCTTGAACGGGCAGAACACACCGCACGGGTGCTGGATGTCAACCTGCACCAGATGCTTGACCAATCTCCTGAAGCGGCCGAACGACGTTGGGACCTGATGCTCACCGGTTTGCGTATCTACTCCTTACCAACACACGTCACCCGTGATGTCTATGGGATTACCCACGCGCTGACCTTTGACCGTTCCAGCAAAACCTCCATCGTTTCGTATATCCTGGCCGCTCGCGAAAATGCCCGGCAGGTACGCGAACACATCAGCACCGAAATGTGGGAACACCTCAATCGTCTCTTTTTGCGCATCCGCCGCACCAGCATGGATGAAATCTGGCAGGTTGAACCACATGAGTTTTTTCAGTCGGTCAAAGAAGGCTCGCATCTGTTTCAGGGCATCACCGATTCAACCATGTCGCACGGCGAAGGGTGGCATTTTATTCAGGTCGGCCGCTTTATTGAACGTTCGATTGCCGTCTCCTCGCTGCTGGATGCGCACTTTGATGCCTACTTTGAAGCCCAGCATTTTACCTCTGCGCTCCCTTTTGATCATATGGGTTGGGTTAGCCTGCTCAAATCCTGCACCGCCTTTGAAGCCTACTGCAAAGCCTTCAGTGCATCTATTGAGCCGAAGTGTGTGCTGGATTTTCTGGTGTTGGATGCCGATTTTCCGCATTCTGTGCGCTTTTCCGTTGATATGGTGCAGTCCGGGTTGCAATCCATCGCCCGCTCAACAGCTATCCGCAATACTGGCCCTGCGGATCGCCTCTCCGGTCGGCTCCGTGCCATGCTGGACTACATCCACGTTGACGAGATTATGGCTGGTAATATCCATAGTTATCTCGATAATGTTGTGCATCTGTGTACCGATATCCATAATGCCATTCAAGACATCTATGTAGCCTATCCGATAGAGGTGGTTCTTGAACACTAGCAATAAGGTTATGTATTATTCGCTGCGCCATCTGACGCGTTTCCGCTATACGGCTCCCATTACCGAAAGCGTGATGGAAGTACGCATGCAACCACGGTCTGAACAGAACCAGCGTTGTCTGGAGTTTCATCTGACGACCGACCCGCCTTCCAATACTTCCTCATATCGTGATGTGTATGGCAATATTGTGCATCATTTCAATATCCCCGGCCGCCATGCGCAACTGACGATAACAACCGAGGCTCTGGTGCAATTAGATGCGATGCTTCTCCCGCCGTATGAACTGCCTGCTGATTCCTGGGACAAGTTGGATGAAATGGTTGCGACCGATGAGTATTGGGACTGGCTTGAGCCGAGCCAGTTTGCTCGTCCGAGCGATATGCTGCACGAATTTGCGCAGGAAATAAACATACATCGGGGCAATGACCCCTTGAGCACCTTGCGAGCGATCAATACGACACTGTATAAGAACTTTGCGTATGTGCCCCATAGCACCACCGTTGATTCGCCCATTGAAGATGCGTTACGACTTCGCCGTGGCGTCTGCCAGGACTTTGCGCACATTATGATAACGCTGGTGCGTATGCTGGGCATCCCCTGTCGTTATGTCAGCGGCTATCTTTTCCATCGTACCGAAGACCAGGACCGCTCGGAAGAAGACGCGACGCATGCCTGGGTGGAAGTCCTGCTGCCAGAACTGGGCTGGGTGGGTTTCGATCCGACGAATGACCTTATCGCGACCGAACGCCATATCCGCACGGCCATCGGGCGTGACTACGCGGACGTCCCGCCGACGCTGGGCGTCTTCAAAGGTGAGGCGGACACGGAGCTAGATGTTGGTGTGCGCGTCGCTCCCACCGAAGCTCCCATCCCCGAAGACGAAGAACTGCTCCCGGTTGTAGATTGGGCACCGCCAATGAGCGGGCAGGAAGACGACGACCAGCAGCAGCAGCAGTAGCAGCAGTAGCAACAGCAGCAGTAGTAGCAGTAAATCGGGGACGGAGGAATCCACGTTGACACCATTGATCGAGAGGTTGCTGGAAATTGTGGTATCATGCATCTTGATATGAAAACACAGACACAATCTGAAGTACTGGATAAGGTAAAGAAAGGTATTCGTGAGTATAATGCATCTTGATATGAAAACACAGACACAATCTCTTTTTACCTATCTCTCATGGCTCGTGCTGCTTGTGCTGTTCTGTCTGCCGCAGACGTTGCTGGCGCAGGGGGGCGAAGTCCGTGCTATCCTCTTTTTCTCACCGACGTGCGGACACTGTCATAGGGTTATCACGGAAGACCTGCCGCCTCTGTTCGAGCAGTATCCCGACCGACTCAATATTATCAGTGTGGATATTTCTGCGCCAGAAGGCCAGCAGTTGTATCAGGCGGCTATTGAGCGGTTCGCTATTTCCGACAACCGCCGCGGTGTGCCCACGCTGATTATTGATGATGTGGTGCTGGTTGGCTCTGGCGAAATCCCAGAGCAGTTGCCCGGTCTGGTGGAACAGTATATGGCGGAGGGTGGCGTGGACTGGCCGGATATTCCCGGTATTGATGCTATCCTCTCCGCAGAAGGTGAACCAGCACCCGCAGAAACGGACGCGGCGCAGGGAACAGCGACAGAAGAAGCGACTGCGGGTGCAGCAGAATCGCCTGCTCCTCAAGAAGAAAAACCAGCGACAGCAGCAACAGCGACAGCAACGCCCGAAACAACCCAGGCGGCAACAGCAACGCCAGAAGCAACCCAGGAAGCTGTTGCCGCTGGTGCAACGACTGAACCACCAGTTAGCTCACCTGCATCTGCGAGTGGTTCATCCGGGTTGACGTTGCCAGAAACGCAACCACCCGACCTGCGTACACGCCTGATGCGCGACCCGGCTGGCAATGGGGTGGCTGTGCTTGTGCTCATCGGCTTGATAGGCATGGTTGTCTATACTGCCGTTGCCTTCCGCCAGCCCGTGGACGTGGCAAAGGAACCGCCAGCCTGGAGCAATCTGGCAATCCCAATCCTCTCGCTCGTCGGCATCGTGGTGGTAGCCTATCTTGCCTATGTGGAGACGGCGGAAGTCGCCGCCGTGTGTGGGCCAGTGGGCGATTGTAATACGGTGCAGCAGAGCAGCTATGCCCGTCTGTTTGGCGTGCTCCCGATTGGCTGGCTGGGCGTCGCCGGCTATGTGGCGATTATCGCGGCCTGGCTGGTGAAACGCTCGGCAACGGGTCAACTGGCACTTCTGGCGGCAATCGCACTGTTCGCGATGACGCTGTTTGGCACACTCTTTTCGATTTACCTCACCTTTCTCGAACCCTTCGTTATTGGGGCAACCTGTATGTGGTGTATTACCTCTGCCATCGTGATGGCTCTTTTGCTCTGGCTGAGTATCCCCGATGGCAGGCGGGCTATTAAAACGATAGCCAATCCCCAATAAATGCGGAAAGGAGTTTCCATTCCATGCACTCGAATGTTTTCCATCAGCATCCTGTGGCTCGCGGCTGGCGTCTGTTGCTGGCTGCTTGCCTGTTGCTTTCGCTGGTGGGTATGACGACACCACAGCAAACGCATGCGCAGGCAACCAACGAACGCTGTTTTGCCGAAACCGGCTTCTGTATCAGCGGTCGTATCCGCGACTACTGGCAGCAAAACGGTGGTCTGGCTGTGTTTGGCTTTCCCATAACACCGCAGCAGGAGGAAATGGTTGAAGGAACTGCCCGCCAGGTGCAATGGTTTGAGCGCAATCGCCTGGAATTGCACCCGGAGAATGAGCCGCCCTATGATGTGCTTGTCGGGCGCATTGGCGAGGAATATTTCGATCAGAAAGGTATCAATTGGGAGGCGGTCTATCTGCCTGTTGATCCCCAGGATGATTGTCGCTACTTTTCCGAGACAGGACACAATGTTTGCGGTGACATATTGCAAGCCTGGCAAGCGCAGGGGTTGGAACTGGATGGTCAAGCGGGAGCCAGCCAGGAAGAAAGCCTGGCATTGTGGGGCTTGCCATTGAGCGAAGCACACGAGGAACCATTGGGCGATGGCAACACCTATACCGTGCAATGGTTTGAACGGGCGCGACTGGAATTGCACCCGGAAAATGAGCCACCCTACCATGTGCTGCCCGGCCTGCTTGGGTTGCAGGTATGGCAGATGCAGAACGATACGGCTACCCCACACTCAACCGAGGAGGAACCATCTATGCACTCACCCTTTGTGCGTGCCAATACTCGTTTCGCATTCACCTTTTTCAACACGCTGCAGGAACAAACGGGCCAGCAAAACATGTTTATTTCGCCCATCAGTCTCGCCTATGCGCTGGCAATGACGTACAACGGCGCAGTAGGTGACACGCAGCAAGCGATGGCCCAGGTGCTCAATATTCAGGATATGGACCTGGATGAGGTCAACCAGTCATTCGCCGACCTGATGCAGACGCTTGAAACTGCCGACCCGGAGGTACAACTGGCAATTGCTAACTCGCTCTGGGCACGGGAGGATGTTGCCTTTGAGGAAGATTTTTTGCAGCGCAATCGGCAATTTTATGCTGCCGAGGTTGAACGGCTCGATTTCAATGATCCATCCGCGGTCGAGACGATCAATGCCTGGGTGAAAGAACAGACCAATGATAAGATACCCTCTATCGTGAATGATCTCGATCCGCTGACGATTATGGTGCTCATCAATGCTATCTACTTTAAGGGCACCTGGAGCGAGGAATTTGATCCGGAGAAAACGAGCGATCGTGCGTTCAATCTGCCCGATGGCAGTACGAAGCAGGTGCCGATGATGGAGCAGGATAAGAAATTCCCCTACTATGAGGGTGAGGGATTTCAGGCAATCAGTCTGCCCTATGGCGAGGAACGTTTGCACATGTCCATCTTTCTGCCCGAGGAGAAATCGAGCCTTGCGGCGTTTTACCAGCAGTTGAATGCACAAAATTGGGCAACCTGGATGCAGAAATTGCGCAAACGCGAAGGGGTCATTGGGCTCCCACGCTTCAAGCTGGAAGATGAACACGATTTGCAGCAGACGCTTAGCGATATGGGCATGGGGGTGGCGTTTGCATGTGGACAGGCTGATTTTAGCCGTCTCTATGCGGAAGAGGATGTATGTATCACAAAGGTCAAGCAGAAGACCTTTATTGAGGTCAATGAGGAAGGTACCGAAGCGGCCGCTGCCACATCGGTCGAGGTTGGCCTCACTTCAGCCCTGCCCGAAGAGCCATTTTCGATGATCGTAGACCGGCCCTTCTTTTTTGCCATCCACGATACGCAGACCGGTGCCATCTTGTTTATGGGGAGCATTGTTGAGCCAAAAGACTATGATTGATCTGCGAAGCGATACCGTCACCTTGCCCAGTCCTGCTATGCGCAATGCTATCTTTGCGGCCGAACTGGGCGATGATGTCTACCAGGAAGACCCGACAGTCAACGAGCTGCAAGAATTGGCGGCCCATATGGTTGGCAAAGAGGCGGCCCTGCTGGTGCCTTCGGGCACGATGGGCAATATTGCGGCTCTGCTGGCGCACTGTCAGCGTGGGCAGCGGGTGTTGCTGGGCAACGAGAGCCATATCTATGTGTATGAGGCTGGCGGAGCTTCTGCGCTGGGGGGCATTGCCTATCAGCCGGTGCCCAACCGGCCGGATGGGACGCTGGATATGCCGGCGGCTCGCCGCGCCCTGGCTGCTTATGATACTGGCGACCCGCATTTTGCCGCCTTTGGCCTGATTTGTCTCGAAAATACGCACAACCGTTGCGGCGGCGTTGTGCTCTCGCCAGAGCATATGGCTGAAACGCACGCGCTGGCGCAGCACTATCATCTGCCGCTGCATCTGGATGGCGCACGTATCTTCAATGCGGCGGTTGCGATGGATGTGGAGGTGCGCGAACTGACCCGCCACGTGGACACGCTGCAATTCTGTCTGTCAAAAAGTCTGGCTGCCCCGGTTGGTTCCATCATTGCCGGCTCGCGTGAATTTATTGACCGCGCCTGGCGCATGCGCAAGCTGCTTGGCGGTGGGATGCGGCAGGCAGGCATCATTGCGGCCGCCGGTATCGTTGCCCTGAATGAGATGGTTGAACGGCTGGCGGAAGACCATGCCAATGCCCGCTTGCTGGCCGAAGGTTTGCATGCGCTCCCTGGCGTGAGCGTTGACCTGGCGAACGTGCAGACGAACATTGTTATCTTCACTCTGACTGA
Source organism: uncultured Chloroflexaceae bacterium (assembly GCA_964346425.1). Classification (GTDB taxonomy): domain Bacteria; phylum Chloroflexota; class Chloroflexia; order Chloroflexales; family Chloroflexaceae; genus JAAUSY01. The sequence goes on from CAYFVX010000044.1 coordinate 9,089, forward strand.
TGAACACGCTGATCCGCAAGCATTTCTGGCTGCGCTGGCAGAACGCGGTATCCTGATGGGCGATATGAGTGGGCCGTTGATACGTGCGGTGACGCACTACGGCATCACCCGCGAAGATGTGCAGCAGGTGGTGGAAGTAGTGGGAGCGTTGCAGCGTTGAAGCGTTGCAGCGTGGGAGCGTTGCAGCGTGGGAGCGTTGCAGCGTGGGAGCGTTGCAGCGTGGGAGCGTTGCAGCGTTGCAGCGTGGGAGCGTTGCAGCGTTGCAGCCAGATGACGATTTCTCTGACGCGCGAAGCATTAACCGATGTGATAGACCTGGCATTGTGGGCTGGTCAGTTGCTTTTGCAGCACCATGCCGAGAGCTATCGCGTGGAAGAAACGGTGCAGCGGATTGGCCTCGCGCTTGGTTGCGATAGCCTGGATGTGTTCGTCTCAACCAGTGCCATTCAGATAACCACGGTGAGTGGTGACGAGTTTCGCACCCGCATCCGGCGGGTGGCGGATCACGGTGTCAACATGACGGCCCTCTCTGCGGTCAACCGCCTCAGCCGCCGCGTAGAGTCGGGCGAGCTAGACCGGGCAGGAGTACGGGCAGAGCTGGAACGCATCAGTTCGCTCCCACGCCATTACAACCGCTGGATCGTCGCAGGCATGGTGGGGTTGGCCTGCGCTGCATTCAGCCGGCTGTTCGGCGGCGACTGGGGGGCGTTTGGTGTCACGCTGGTTGCCTCATTTGTCGCCATGTTGGTGCGCCAGGAACTTGCGCGGCGTTCGTTGAACTTTCTGCTGGTGGTGCTGGTTACCTCATTTGTTGCCAGTTTGCTGGCGAGCAGTGCGTTCTGGCTCAATCTGAGCCAGCGTCCCGACCGCGCGTTGACGGCTTGTGTGCTCTTTCTGGTACCCGGTGTACCGCTCATCAATGCGGTTGGCGATCTGGTGAATCGGCATACGGTGGTGGGTATGGCCCGGGCGGTGGTGGGTATGAGTATTTTGCTGGCTCTCGCGCTCGGTATGGTGCTGGCAATCCAGATAACCGGCGTGCGCTAAGGGGATTTGGGATTTGGGATTTCGGATTCCATTGGTATGATACCTCATTCGGGTAATGAGTTGAACGAACCGCAAAGACGCAAAGGGCGCAAAGTCCGGACATCCGGGCAAAGATTCGGGCAGTTTTTTTTCATTCTTCATCCGAACCTGGTATGAGTTTGCAAGATGCGCTCATGACGCTGATACGCGATGGTTTATGGTCGGGGGTGGCAGCCCTGGGCTTTGCCATGCTGTTCAATGTGCCGGTGCGGGCACTGTATGCCTGTGCAATGGGTGGTGCAATAGCCCATCTGGTGCGTACCTTGATGAGCGAATGGGGGATGCCGATAGAGGCGGCGACACTGGCTGGCGCGACGGTGGCTGGTTTTCTGGGTGAGGTGTTTGCTCGCCGCTGGCACGCGCCTGCTCCGGTCTTTACCGTTCCCGCGCTCATTCCGATGGTCCCCGGCGTCTTTGCTTACAATACTATGATTGGCATATTGCAACTGACCAGTGCCGGGGCAACGGAAGGAGGGCCTCTGCTGGTCGAGACGGCTATCAACGGGAGCAAGACGTTGCTGATTGTGCTGGCACTGGCGGCTGGCATTGCTGCGCCCAAATTGCTGGTCAACCGCGCCAGTGTGATAACCGCCCATGCATGGGGGACAAGGGAGCCACGCTCATGAGGTGTCCTCTCCAGAAGAAGCGTAGCTGTTCAGAAATGAGGCAAACAGACGAGCCACGACCGTGAGGGAGCGGACAAAATGTGCTTACGAAAGGGACCTATCCGCTTACTGACGTGCGCGGCTCGTTTTCTTTCCCGTCGAGGTGAACAGTTACGAAGAAGCCGAATCTTCCCAGCGGAAACAGGATACAATAGAAGCAAACAAACTAACCCGTTACTTCATCGCATTGAAAGCCTGCCTGCACAATGGAAAGAGTCTCTGCCCGTATGTCTGCGCTCATCGGAACTACTCTGGCTCAAAGGGGGAACGTATTGGAACCTCATGTATTATTATCGTTCCTTTGATATCATAGAGCAAAAGAGATCGCTATCATTGCTGGCATTGTTGTTGTGCCTGGGCAATAAGCGTGGAAAGACCAAGCATATGGCTATAGTCTTCATCAATATCCTGGGTGTAGGATGATTGTTTCGAGCGTGTTTCAAATGTTTTGATGATACGAGAAACTCGCGCACTCAACACCGGGTCTTTGCGTACTGCCTCAAGAATAGTGTAAAGTTCATCCTGTATTTCAGCGACTTGAGCGAGAGACAATGATACCACTTGATCCTCCATCATAGAAATATTCCCAAACACCGATTTTCTCCTTTACCAAAAACACATCATCGTGAATACCTGTTTTGTTTCTGCTATGCATTGTACCTCAGATAGAGGCAAGAGCCTATTGGCAAAAGATACAGATTTTTGTCCTCGCTC
>CAYFVX010000045.1:0-11540 GCA_964346425.1 uncultured Chloroflexaceae bacterium
ACTGTGACCGATGAGCAAGGGGTGGCTGCGGTCGTTGTTGTTGCGGATGATGCGCCTGGCACTGCTACGGTAACCATGTCAGCCGGGAGCCTGACCGAGAGCGTGGCTGTGCGTTTTGGTGCGATAACAGATATTCCTTCGCTCTATCTGCCACTCATCGAACGCTGAGTTTTCCATTCTGGCAGGCTGTGCGTTCTTGCCAACCCACAGCCATTGCGTCTTCCAGCATACTCTGCCAGAGTATGCTGGAAAACCTCTTGCAATCCTCACAGCATTTGCTTCACTTGATAAAAGCAATGGTGCGTCTGCTCCATAGTGTACGGCAAAGGACCGGCGTTGCCAGTCCCTTGCCGCAGCCTCGCCTACCGCCGCACCAGCGGCAGATACACCGCCGCCTCAGTGTGGCTGGCTATAGCTCCCGCGACCAGCGCAAACTCGCCGGTGCGGTCGAACACGCCCGTGACCTGCTGGTTCGTGGTGTCTACGCTGGATGGGATGGTGCGCCATCGGCCAGCGTCCGCATCCCAGGCAATCAGGTGCAGGTCGTCCGCGCTGACGCCGAGTGCGTCCAGTTCCGCAGCCGTGTAGCGCACGGCAAGCTCAAACGTGCGCGGGAAGTTCGTAACCTCCTGCCCATCCGCACGGACAGCTTTCAGTGTGAACAAGCGCACCCCTTGCTGCTCAGTGTCCAATGGGTTGCTCGGCTGCTGCAGCGCGGTGTAGATAATTGTCAGGTCGTTGTCGGTGGCGTTGGGCGGGAAGCGTGCCCAGACGATGCCGTCCGACACGGTGCCGCCATCGTCGGGCGTAATCGTGCCCTGCTCAACCGCCCCGGTCGGGATGCGCTCGCGCTCGCCCACGGTGAGCACCACTGGCACTTCCACCGATGTGTTGCCGGGCGTGTTGTTTTCGATAGTGATGGTGCCGGTGTAGGTTGATGCTGCCATGTTGCTGGAGTCTATCATCACCGTGAGGTTACGCTGCTCGCCCGGCGCGATGGTGTCGCTAATCGGCGTGACGGTCAACCAGGAGGGCGCGGTGGCGCGGGCTGCGCTCACCGCCGCGTAGCAGTCGAGCCGTCCATAGCCATAGTCGCTGTCGGGACCGGCTTCGCCCAGGTCTACCGCCGTGCTGGTCAGCAGATATTCAATATCCGCGACGTGCAGCGTGGGGGCTGCCGAACGCACCAGCGCGGCACAGCCAGCCACATGCGGGCTTGCCATTGAGGTGCCGCTATTCACCGTGTAGCCACCATCATTCACCGCCGAGCGGATGCTGGCACCGGGCGCGGTGATGTCGGGCTTGGTTTCATCCGTCAACGACGAAGGTCCCCGCGCACTGAACTGTGCAACCGCATCGTTGCCATCGGTGGCTCCCACGGCGAAGCTGTCGGCATAGTCACCGGGCGAGCCGAGCGTGCCCGTACCCGGTCCCAGATTGCCGGCGGAAAAGGCGGGAAAGATATCGGCGGCTCGCCACGCCTGCACCGCCGCCTCATACCAGAGTTGTCCGCCGTAGCCACTCCACGAGTTGTTGATGATGTGCGGCCGCTTCGCCGGGTCGCCCTGGTCGGGAGAGCCACCGATGGGATAGGGTGCAAGCATCCATTGCGCAGCCGCCAGCAAACTGCCAGATTCGCAGGATCGCCCCTGGCAGCCCTTTGCGGCGATCCATTGTGCGGCTGGTGCCACGCCAATCTGATGATCGCCGCCATCCGATCCAACTATTGTGCCCATCGTGTGCGTGCCATGCCCGTTGTCGTCGGCTGGCTCGGTGGGCGAAAAGGAGCCAGGGTCAAACCAGTTGTAGTCGTGGCTACCATCTGCCGTGCCACGATACTGGTTGACCAGCGCGGGGTGCTCGCTCATCACGCCGGTATCTATGTTGCCAACAATCACCCCCGCTCCGCGCACACTATACTCGTTCCAGACGGTGTGTGCCCCGATCTGCTGCAGCGACCATTCAATCGCGGAAAGGGAAGACCGCGCCGGGGCTGGCGAGGGTCTGGGCAGCCGAAAGTCGCTGGCATCAGCAATATAGACCGTATCGGTGCGCAATTCCAGGGCGTCGAGTGCGGTAGTATTGCCTTCCACCAGCACGGCATTGGTGACGAAGTAGGGCTGATAGCCTGACACAGTACCGGCGGTCTGCTGGTTTTCCAGGAATGCGAGTAATCCAGCCTGGCTCTGTTGCGCCGTTGTGCGCAGCGTCTCGTAGACGTACTCGCCGCGCTCCTGCCAATCGTTGATGGTGTAGGTGGCACTCAGGTCGGCCTGCTGCTCCAGATAGACCAGGAAGGTTTCCTGCCCGCCATCCTGGATGCGCTGGCGCAGCGCGATATCTATTTTGTTGGAGGGAAAGGTGAGCGGCGACCATGCACTTGTCTCGATGACTGACGAAACGTCAAAGGTGAGCGTGCCACTGCCCGTGTTCTCGATAGTCAGCGTGTGGTTGGTCTGCGTGCCGGGCTGCTGCGTGCTGCTCAGGGTAGCGGGATCGACCGCAATGGCAGGAGCGGCCGTCGTGACGGTCAGGTCATACGCGACTTCGGAGCCAGCCGTGCTGCTCTGGTGGTTGAAGAGCTTGAGGAAGAGGGGACCCTCGGCGGTGGCGGTGTAGGTTGTTTGCAGATCGGGCGTGTCGGGGTCTACCTGCTTGAGCAGCGAACCATCACACGCGTCGTAGATTTCCAGCACCGGGTCGGCAGGCGAGCCATCCGGCACCGTGCCAGCGATGGTGTAGGTCACACCGTCCGCCGCATCGAAGCGCACCCAGTCGATATCACCCGCTTCATAGAAGAGGTGGTGCTGGATGGTTCCGTTGGGCGAGATAGCACATGCCTGGCTGCATGTGTCGTTGACTTCGTAGGAGTCGCCGGAGGTATTGTCGTTGACGCGCAGGATTTGCAGGCCCGCATAGCGGTCAGCGACATACAGCAGGCTACCATCAACGTAGAGACCATGCGCAGAATCCGGGGTATCATAACTGCCTTTGCTGACTGGATTGGCAGGATCACTGACATCATATATGACAATATTTCCTGAATAGATAACATAGACCAGATTGTCTGCCACCTGTAAATCTTGATACGGATTTTGATGAATGTAGGGATCATTCTTGAGTGCTGGTTTGGCAGGGTCGCTGACATCCAGAATGGAGAAAGGTCCGGCAGCATACGCAAGCGCATCCTGCACATCTATCTGAGTGAAGCTGAAGTTTTCAGCTTGAAAATTGCCCAGCAGTGTGGGGTTGACAGGATTGCTCACATCTATGATTTGCAACCCGCCATCTCCATCAGCAACATAGGCAATCCCATCGCCAGGTGCTACATCCTGCGCATTACCCGGCGTGTCATAGCTGCCAACCACCGAAGGACTCAGGGGGTCGCTCACATCTACGATCTGTAAGCCACCCTCCGATGCCCCGGTCACATATGCCAGATTGTCGCGCACAGCAACACCACTTGCCCAACCCGGTAATGACGTGTATCCGGCTCTTCGGGGAGTGGTCGGATCGCTCACATCTATAATATTCAGACGACCACCATTTCCCCCCGCTACATAGGCATAGCTGCCAACTACGTCCACAGCAAAAGCATAGTCTGTCCGACGACCTTTCCAGACCGGATTAGCAGGGTCAGCCACATCTATGATGTTCAACCCACCACTTCCATCTGCAACATAGGCACGATCATCTACAACCAGCACATCTTCACTTTCTACCAATGCTGCTGTATAGCTGCCGTGCAATGTGGGCGATGTCGGGTCGCTTATATCCAGGATACTTAATTGAAAAGAATAGGCAATGTAGGCATAATTTCCGATGATTTGAAATCTGGAATCGGTGTATATCTGTACAAATCCCGCTTGACGGTATTCACCAAGCTGCACAGGATTTGACGGGTCACTCACATCATAAATAGTGAACATTCTCCCGTCTGAGAGATACATCAGACTGCCGGTAACCTGCATATCGTCGGCACTGTCAATTTCAATTGTTCCTGTGAGGGACGGGTTCGCCGGGTCACTGACATCCAGGATGACCAATCCGTTCTCGGTATCGAAGAGATAGACCTGGTTATTAACGACCTGTAGTACCGTTGCGTCTGATGATGTTTCGTAGCTGCCAACCAGTAGCGGGTCGGCAGGATATTCGATGTCTACGATCTGGAGACCTGTTTGTGTTGCAAGATAGGCCAGATTGCCAATGACCTGCATATCAAAGATAACTACCGTCGAGTAACTCCCAAGCGAGACCGGGGAAGATGGGTCTTGAATATCGTAGATAGACAGGTCATCGCCAGCAATGTATACTCTTTCTTCCTGGATGGCTACTGTTCCTTGAGTTGAATCATGTCTGATGTAGCCTCGTTTGATAGGGGATGGAGCATCCGAAACATCCACAATGTCCACCCCATTGTCATGCTTAACAAACGCCAGATGTTCGGAAACCGCGATGTCTATTAGCCTGCCGGTCAATGGCAACCGCGAGACTTGCTGCGGTGCTGATGGGTCGCTGATGTCGAGGATGGTTAGCGCGGATCCTTCACCAACGTAGGCGTAGTTTCCATCTACCGTGACGGTTCTTATCGTGCCACCAATACTGCCAACAAATTCGATGCTCAAGGGTGGTGGATTATCCTGTGCAGCCAGGCGTGGCGGAGTTGCGGGTATGCAAAAGGTAGCCAGGAGCGTCATGAGCAACAGCAACGTCCCGACTGCCGGCCATTGTCGCGCATACGTCCTTCTCATAAATGGTGTTTCCTTTCTCTTATTCGTATCTGATTGCTTCCGTGGAACATTCCGCTACGGAAGAGCGGGAGAGATTTTTCCCATGGGTAGAAATTCCCGCTAAACCTGATAACAAAGGGGCAAATTACCGTAGGGGTTTGCCGGCGGCAAACCCCTACACGGCATCGCCAACCCCTCCATTCGCCAACTCCCAACGCTCCCCACCTAATTGCCGCGCTGCAGCAGCGGCAGATGCACATAGCAAATCAACTCTGCCGTGCCGACTTCAAAGTCGCCGTTGTGGGCGGTGGCTGGCGGATCGCCCTGGTTGACCATCACCTCGCTGAGCAGCAGGTTGCTGCGCTCGCCTGCTGTGCCGACTACCTCAAAGACCAGGTCTACCAGCCGGCCACTGCGCGTAATCGGCGTAGTGGGTGGATTCATGGCATCAATCCGTACCTGCCCTGGTTGCGAGGTGTTGACCAGCAAGCCCCAGTCTTCGCTCAACGTGTCGCGCTGCGAAAGCTGCTGATATTGCACCACGGTGGGTGAGTAGGTCAGCGTGATGGTCCAGGCGGTAATCGAGTAGGGAGCGGTCTCGCCCAGGCCCGATAGCCAGATGGCGCGATAGACTTCGGTGCCGTGGATGCCACCAGAGGTGGAGGCGCATATGTTGACACTGCCATCGTCACTGCTGCCCATACAGGCTTCGGGGATGGCATCGGGCCAGACGGGGGTGACACAGCGTCCGCCATCGGCTCCTGATGTCGGTGATGGTTCAGGCGTGGGGCTGGCGTTTCCCTGCGCATATGAGTGGGTGGTGGGGGAGCTAGTGGTAATGAGTGTTGCCAGCAACAGCAGCAGCAGCAGTCCTACCAGCGTTATGAGCAAGCCATTAGCAAGCCGTTTCATAGGGTTGGTCCTTTCCTTTCTTTAGACGGTAGACCGGAGACCGGAAACCGTAAAGCGTATTTTCCCAGATTTCCGAACGTATACCATGTTCGTTTGATGACGTATGAAACACAGCGGTGCAGAGATGCAGAGAGGGGTGCAGCATAATCTGTATTCATCTGTATTCATCTGTGTCCATCTGTGGTAAAAATCATTTGTCCGACCCTTTGCGTTCTTTGCGCCTTTGCGTGAGGCCCTGTCCGGTCCCACCCGCTTTACCTGGCAATTCCTGACGTATATGGCTCTTTCAAGGCACCCGGTCCGCCGCAGATGAAGGGTGCCCACAATGCAGGATGGGCAAAGGCCGCCTGGGTACGCAGTACGTGTTGTGCCTGCCACAATGCCTGTGCCGGTGGGGTGCCGTGCAACCATGCCTGATAGAATTCGCGCATGAGCCGTTCGCTGGCGTCGTCGTTGGCTTCCCACAGGCTGCTGACGAGCGTCTGCACGCCTGCACCAAGCAATGCCCCCTGGAATGCCAGCAATGGCCCGCCTGGGTCGGCAATGCGGCCCGTGTTGCAGGCACTCAGTACCACAAGCTGTGTTGCGTGCAGCGGCAGGTCATACCACGATTCCAGCGCCATGTTGCCATCGCTCAGGCGGATGAACGAAAAGAGCGGAGCATCGCGGCGTACCTCCGCATGCGCCGCAATATGCAGCAGCAGTGGCGGGACGTTCAACGAGCGTAACACCTGGCTATGGGCATGCGCTTCCATCGCCACCTGTGCGCCCGGCACCATCTGCCCGACCACCTGCGCCTCCTGTAGCACGCCCGGCACGCGTCCGTTGTCGCTATAGCCAAGCACCAGCGCAGGGTGCGCATCGCTCCCAGACAAATCATCAGGTGGTTGTCCTGATCCACAGTCTGCGGTCTGCGGTCTACGGTCCACTTTGTACGGTGAAGCCGGTGATGCAAGCAATACACCACTGGGCATCGTCGCGATGGTATGCGTTTCGCCCAGATAGCGCGTGCCATCCCACAGGGCCGCAAAGGGAACACTGCCCAGACTGCCATGTGGCGCAATGCAGAGTGTGACGGGCAGCAGGTCGCCCCAGGGCGCGATGAGCTTCTGCCACAACGTCTGCAATCGTTTTTGCACAGGCTCCTGTCGCGGTGGCCGGGCAGCACGCGTAGCCGCACTGGTTGCAACCACGCCGGCAAAAAAGAGATCGAGTTCTTCCAGCAGTTCGTGTTCTGCTGCGCCCCAGGGCGCAAGCAACCGCAGATGGCAGGTTCCATCCGCATGCAGCAGCACGCCCCAGAGTGTGGTATCTGCCAGGTAATACTCAAGCAGTGCGCCATCCGACGGCAGGCAGGCGGCAATGCTGGCCGTGGCCGGGGTCAGCGGTGGCTGATCATCACCCGGCTGGTCGAGTTGCTGTTGCCGCTGCCGCAGCAGTTCAAGAATGCGCTGTTCCTGCACTGCGCTCTGCTCGTCGTGGCGGCTGGTGTGGGTGCTGGCTGGCTGGTGCTGTGCCCGTTGCCATGCCAGTTGACGACGCAGGTCTTCCAGTTCGCGCTGGGCTGCCGCTGGCAAGGAGCGGTTGCTGCGGTCACGCTGTAGCATATCGCGGATGCCGCCCCCTTTGGCTCGCAGCATGGCACGTAGCGTGGCGGCTGCATCGCCACTGCTGGCGGCCAGCGTTACCAGCATATCGTACACGGTGGTATGCTGCTGTAAAAAGCGGGCTTTCAACTCTTCCGCGGTCAGGGTGCGCCGCACCAGTTCCAGGTCGTTGGCAGCACGGGTCATCGTGTCGAGCGCAGCCGCAAACCGCCCGGCTGCTTGGTCAAGCTGTGCTTGCAGCGTGAGAGCCGTTTGCATCGTCCAGTGATCGCCGACCGTGCGGGCATCGTGCAGCAGCGCAGCACACGTTTGTCGTGCCGCCTGCGGCTCTCCTAGATGGAGCAGTGCCATCACTTCCGCCAACCGTGCGGGCGACGCCCACAGCGGACGCGGCTCACCACTGGCAGCAAACCGTTCGCGGGCCTGCTTTGCATCACTGAGTGCAGCCGCGTAGTGATGTCGCTCTATAGCCAGCATTGCCCGCTCGCCCAGCGTTTCTGCCACGCGCAGTGTCGTCCCCAGGCGTGTCCAGAGTTCCAGTGCATGCGCTATAGTCGCGGCTGCCTGCGTATGCTTGCCAGCCTGCCGCTGGGCGCGTAGCAGTTCCATCAGCGACAACCCGCGTTCTTCCTGCCAATCCTGGTCGTTCAGCGTCGCCACGGCAGCCTGCGCCAGTGTGAGAGCTTCGTGCGATAATCCCAGCGTGCGATACAGGCGTGACTGGTGTATTTGCACCACCGCTCCATTCCAGCGGTCTCCCTGTGCCTCGAAGCCCGCGTATGCCTGGTGTAACATCGTCTGCGCTTCGACCAGGCGGCCTTGCGCCAGATACAACTCGCCCAGGTTCATGGCGATACGGGCGGTGTTGAGTGGCTGGTGCTGCTGGATGGTCAACGCATGCGCAGTGTGGAAATCCGTCTCGGCCTGCGCCAGGTTGCCCTGCTGCGCAAAGACATACGCACGATTGCAGAGAAGCTCGCCTAATCGTTCGGTTATACCGCTTGCCTGCGCAACCTCGACCGCCTGACTGTAGACATCCAGAGCGGCTGCCGTGTCGCCCATATAATCCAGCAGCACCCCATAGTGCTGTTCAATACCAATACGAACCAGCGGCGGGGCATCGGCGGGCAGCATGCTGCGGGCCTGTTCAATGCAATGGCGAGCGGTGGCGTAATCGCCGCGGTGGTAGTGCGTAATGCCAATGTTACAGGTCAGGCGGGCCTGCGCCAGTGGGTTCTCCAGCAACCGCGCATATTCCAGCGCATGCATGTACTGCTGCAGCGCATCCTGTGGCGTTCCCTGCATGGCGGTCACGTTGCCGAGGGACCAGCCGGCTTCCATCCATGCGTGTGCCTGCTCGTGAGCGGGAACCCGCCCGGCCACCAGCGTGGCGCAGCGGGCAGCCCGATGAGCCAGCATGAGGTCTTGCGTCAGGTGGGTATCTCCTGTCTGGCGCAGAGCCAGCACCAGCGCAAGCGTGCAGACAGCCGGATGGTCTGCCAGCCATGCGGCGGCTTCTTCCTCAGAAGAACAGGTCAACAGTACATTTGTAGCGGACGTAGTATCCATAAACAGCATGTTACTTGAAAGAACTACCCAGACTTGATCACTACCTTTGCAGATTTTCGTGATTCAACCGCCAGGAACGCCAAGAACGCCAGGAGGTACCATTTTTTCAAGGGGAGTTCTTGCTGGTTCTCATCATCTTCAGGTTGACAGAACAGAAAAAAGTGCAAGGATAGTACTTGATATTTACCCCATCTGAAGATTTAAAATGAGCCAGTGGTGTTCAGCGGTACTCGTTGCACCTCGGACATCTGGTCAAAGTGGTGATCGAAGGGAAATACCTCTCGCCAAATGGCTTGACGGTAAGCTCCTTCTTGTATTGTAGCATCAGCGGACGGGCAATGGTCAACGGTGAAAAGAGAAGCATCGTTCGATCTGGTATCACTGCTGAAACATCACCACTATGGAACCTAAGAAGACAGGGCAAAAGCCGGCAGCCGCCATTCCTGCTGAAGCTGGTCAAACAGCAGTGTCAGTGTATAGGTGCCACTCGCCAGTCCGCTGAAACGAAACAACCCTTCATCCGTTGCCAGCGTGCGCCAGGCGTGCAACGGTTCCTCGGAGCGCAGCACCACTACGGCAGGTTCATCATCACTGCGTTCGCCCTCGATCAACCCGCGTACCGTCCAGGTGGGGTCTTCTCCCACTTCCTGTTCCTGCCGCAGTGTGATCGCCACGCTCGGTCCCTCAAAGCGCAGCACCTCACCGCGCACCCCGCCTGGTTGGGTGACCCGAACCAGATTGACAATCTCGTACACCCCGCTTGCCAGGGTATCCAGCAACGAGGGTGCAGCAGCAGGGGCAAAGGGATCGTCGGCAAGCATAGCCCGAATCTGTGCAACCTCAGCCGCCAGTGTCGGATCACGCTGCACTATCTGCCCCACCACGAGCGCACGGCTTGCATCCAGCGTCTGCTCTACAAACTGGAGCAACTCTTCCGGGGTTGGGCGGGGCGTGGGAGCAAGCCGGTCGCGCAGCGTGTGGTCAAAGGTTTGCAGCTCTGCCAGCCGTTGTTGCATGGCTGCATCCTGTTCGACCAGCGCTCGTTCTTCTGGCGTACACTCGCCATCAATATACCGCCAGAGCAAGTCCTCAAGTGCGAAGTCGTCGGGATAGTCGGGATGGTCTATCATAGGTCGTATCCTCTTTCTGTACTCCCAGGAACAGAAACCGATGGGCAAACAAACACAGCTCCTCCCATGCTCGCTGGTCGGTTCCCGGCTCCCTGCAGGAGTGGTATAGGTTCCTCTCCTCTCATGAAGCACAGCAAGACTGTTTTCAGAACATGTCCGAGCGATTCAATCATCCTGATTCCATCCAAAGAGTTCTCCCAGAGCACGATTGGTGCGCAACGCACGGCGTATCTTCGTCAGACGTGTGGACACATCCACAATGGAGACGCCTAACAGTGGGGCAATGTCGCGCGGTGGCTTTCCCTGGATATATCGCAACTCTATGAGCTGCCAGTCTTCAGCCGGCAGATGATGGCGCAACACCCATGGCAGCAGATCTGCCTTGAGATGAACGAGCGTCAGCGTATCCAGGAGCGATGGATGATGATACGTTGCGCGGAGGGTGGCAGCATCCTCAGACGGCAACCATGCACAGGCCGCGTTGAGAAGGGTTTCCAATTGCCCCCGATGCGCGGCAATCGTTTCTGGTTGGTTCTGCGCATCCGCGGGAAGCGCATCGTGCAAATATTCCTGATGCAGACGGTTGTGCTTTCGATGATTTTCTAGCACTACCAGGATGGCACAGCGGTGAATGTAGGCAAACACCTGGGACAACGTATACGTTGCGACCTTGAAGGTTTCCTGACGATGATATTCCTGCAAACGCAGCAATGTTTCCTGGACAATATCTTCGCGCTGACGTTCTGCGACCTTCTGGCGTTGCAACCATTTGTGTAGCATGGGAGTAAGCACAGCAAGTGCCGCATGCGCCGCCGCATGGTCTTGCTCATCGAAGGCGCGGCGCAGCAGTTCGTGACAGAAACGCGGATCGCTTTCCTGTTGCGCGTAGTAGTGGTGCATCTGCTGGCGACAGTTGACGGTAAGCTGATCAAGCGGTTGTTCGTGCATACATTTCTCTGGGCGAAAGTGAGGTGCTCCACGCCCGGATACGGTGTCTGGATGGCCCCATGCTCAGCAAAACAGGCAGGGAAGCACATGTCACCCGACAGGCTACATGATTGCCTATGATCATCCCGTCGTTCTTCATTCGCGGAAACATTGTGGCACCTATTGTAACATAAAACTGGAGGGAAATAGGAGCCGCAAGAAGGCTCCCATCACATGGTTCTTTGCGATGGGAGGCTTTCAGGATGATAGACGACTGACATGTGGTTGGCTATAGTCTTTAAGAAAAAGAATCTGAGAGCATGTCTCGAATTAAAACTGCATGTCCAAAGAGCCAGTGAACCCCTTTTTTTCTAGGCGACGCATCATCAATCGAATAGATGCCAGATAGACCCAACTTTCTGCGGACTGCGGGTTGTAGGTATAATCGCGCACGAGTTCCCGATTGAACGTCAACCAGGCGAATGAACATTCGACAACCCACCGACGGGGGAGAACCTGGAACCCTTTCTGTCCCGCTGGGCGTTCCACAATTTCCAGTATCCCTCCTTACTACCCATCAGCCTTGCGTAGCTCCATTTTTGGGTCGTCACCCTCGCCGCTATCAAGAGTGTCTTTCAGTTCCCCCTTTCCGTTTCAGCGGATGG
>CAYFVX010000046.1:0-11453 GCA_964346425.1 uncultured Chloroflexaceae bacterium
CTGCATGCGGCACCGTGCTGGATCGGGACGTGAACGCCGCACGGAATATTCGAGACGAAGGATTGCGGCTCGTTGGTGCCGCATAAACCAACCGTCCCCGGTCGTGGCTACGTCGGGACGAAAAGACGCCTGTGGACTGCGTGTAAGACCTTCGTTTGAGAAGGCCGTGCAGGTCGAAGCAGGAATTTCAGAACTGGACAAAGCGTACTTTCGAGTACATTTGAACACAAAGAAAGTAGCAGTGACGAGATGATGACACGACAAGGTTTCAAGGGAGGACAGGAGGATGAAGCAACGAGGCTCTGCCGCGCCGTCGCAGCATCGCCCCGCCGCCGCCCCATCACACCACGTTCATCGCTTGAGCGGGTGCCGGTCGTCGCACACGGCGGACACCACAGCAACCTGCCGCCCGGTGACTTGCTCGATTTCAGTGCCAACATCAACCCATTCGGCCCTTCACCACACATCTGGAAGGCCATGCAGCAGGTAGCTATTGGGCAACACCCTGACCCGCATGCGACTCTGCTACGCAAAGCTCTGGCCGCATACCACGCGATTGACCCCACCAGGCTCCTGGTAGGCAACGGTGCTATCGAACTTATCTACTTGCTGGCAACAGCCTATGTGCGCAGTGGCGACTGCGTGGTCATCGTGACGCCCACCTTTGGCGAATATGCAAAAGCCGTGGCGATCATGGGAGCAGAAATTATCCAGCATCCGCTGACCAACCGCGACAACACCTTTGCACTGGACCTCGATGCGCTGCTGCGCACGGTGCAACAGACCCAGCCACGCATGCTCTTTCTCTGCAATCCCAACAACCCCACCGGTACTAGCCATCCCTGGACAACCGTCGAGACGCTCCTCACAGCGGCTCCCGAAACACTGGTGGTACTGGATGAAGCATTTGTCAATTTTGCACCTGATCACTGGCACGCAACTGGTTTACGAGAATATCCTAACCTGCTTATCTTGCGCTCTATGACGAAAGACTACGCGCTCACGGCACTACGGGTGGGCTATGCCATAGGTGTCCCAGAAGTGATAACCGCACTGGAAAAAGTGCAACCACCCTGGAGCGTCAATGCAATGGCCCAGGCCGCCGCACTGGTCGCACTGAATGACGAGGGGCATATGCGCGGCACGCTCGCAACGCTTGCAAAAGAGCGCCACACCCTGCAGCGCGACCTGCAAGAGCGTGGCTTTGCCCCACTCCCATCGGCGGTTCACTTCTTTCTGGTACCCGTGCGTTCGGCCACAGACACAACCCGCTTTTTGCTCAACCGGGGTATTCTTGTGCGTGATACGACCTCGTTTGGACTGCCAACACACATCCGTATCGCGGCGCGGCAGGCCGCGGATAATGCGCAATTGATAGCTGCGCTGGTTGCATTCAGGGAGGAAGAGGAATGACGCAAGGGCAGGTGTTGATGATCCAGGGCACTATGTCATCCGTAGGCAAAAGTTTGCTGGTGGCTGCACTGTGCCGCATCTTTCGACAGGATGGTTGGAATGTTGCGCCGTTCAAAGCGCAAAATATGGCACTCAACTCGTTCGCAACCCGCGATGGGCGTGAAGTAGGACGCGCTCAAGCGATGCAGGCCGAAGCCGCCGGTATCGACGTGACGGTTGAAATGAACCCGGTGCTCATCAAACCAGAGGCCGACTCCTTCTCGCAGATTGTCGTGCTTGGACAACCGTGGGAGCGACTGGCTGCCCGCGACTACTTCCGCCGCCGTCAGGAACTCTGGTATATCGTGACCGGCGCACTGAACACCCTGCGTGCGCACTATGATCTGGTTATTATTGAGGGAGCCGGCAGTCCGACCGAACTCAACCTCAAACGTGGCGACATGGTCAACATGGCAATAGCCACCTATGCGGATGCGCCGGTGCTGCTGGCGGGTGATATTGATCGTGGCGGTATTTTTGCGCAGTTGCTGGGCACGCTGATGCTGCTGGAAGAGCACGAGCAAGCACGTGTGCGTGGCTTGATTGTCAACAAGTTTCGTGGTGATAGCCGCCTTTTCACCGACGGTGTGCGTATGCTGGAGGAGCGTGGAAGTGTGCCGGTGCTGGGTGTCGTGCCCTTCATCCGCGACCTGGGTATTGCCGACGAGGATTCGGTTGCGCTCGACAACCGCACGCACAGGTCAACCAGTGCCGCACCCTCGCTGGAAACGCTCGACATCGCAATCCTCCGTCTGCCACGCGTGAGCAATTTCGATGATTTCGACCCGCTGGATAGCGAGCCAGATGTCGTAGTGCGTTTTGTAGACCATCCCAACGAGCTGGGCATGCCCGACCTGCTCATCCTGCCCGGCACGAAAACGACCATCAAGGACCTGTTGTGGTTACGCGAGCGCGGACTGGCAGAGCGCATCCTGGCTCTGGCCCAAACAGGCACACCGTTACTTGGCATCTGCGGTGGCTATCAGATGCTTGGCAAGCATATTTTTGACCCGCACGCTGTCGAATCCGAGACAACTAGCGTGGACGGGCTTGGCGTACTGCCACTGGATACCACCTTTGTGGCGGTGAAACACACCGTGCGAGCACGGGGTTCTATCGCATGCAGGCGTGGTCTTTTTGCCGGAGTGTCTCCGATCACGTGTACTGGTTATGAGATCCACATGGGAGAGACAATGCTGGAAGATGGTGTGGAGCCATTGCTGCATCTCACGCAACGTGGCGAACAATCTACCAGTGCAACCGATGGGGCAATGGATGCAACCGGCTGGATAGCCGGCACCTATATGCACGGCTTGCTCGATAACGACGCGCTGCGCCACACTCTGCTGCATAACCTTGCGGCCCGTCGTGGCATCGTCCGCGCTTCCCACCACACCCGCTTCGACCGCCACGCCGCCTATGACCGGCTGGCACGATTGGTACGTGAGCACCTGGACGTGCAGCAGTTGTATCGCATTGTCCAGAACCATATGGAGAACAAAGCATGACGAAGCATCTCACCCTCGTTACCGGCGGCGCACGTAGCGGCAAGAGCCGCTTTGCCCAGCAGTTGGCGGAATCGCGCCACTGCGATGTGCTATTTGTCGCGACGGCTGAAGCCCGCGACGATGATATGACTACGCGCATCGCTCGCCATCGTAGCGAACGACCATCCAACTGGTCTACGCTCGAAGCCCCGCGTGGATTGGCGCAAGCCCTGACGGGGGTAGCTCCCAGCCCACTTGTCCTGCTCGATTGCGTGACGCTCTGGGTAACAAATATCCTGCTTGCCCAGGGAACCGATTGGAACACCGCGGCTGCCGAACTGGACGCGCTGCTGGCGTGGTATCATACCCACCCATGTGAACTGATAGTCGTGACCAACGAAGTAGGGTTGGGGATTATCCCCGCCGATGAATTGAGCCGTACTTTCCGCGAATGGCTCGGCTGGTTCAACCAGCGACTCGCGGCTGAAGCCGACGACGTGTACCTGCTGGTCGCGGGCCTGCCAATCGAGATAAAAGCACGGGCTGTGCAGATGGAGCGCAAGCATGCACAACAAAAATAGGCGCACAAGCATCTGGCTCGTGCGCCACGGACAGACCACCCTCAACCGGCAGCGACGCTATCAGGGACGCAGTGACCCACCTCTGACTGACTATGGGCAACGACAGGCAGCCGCGCTTGCCCATCGTTTGCGCCGTCTGCCCTTTGATGGTGCATTGACCAGCCCGCTTGAACGCACTCGCGCCACCGCCGCCGCAATACTGGCCGTCCGCACTTCGCCTGCACCGCTGCGAGAAACCCCCGACTGGCATGAAACCCATCATGGGAACTGGGAAGGATTGACCTACCGCGAGGTGCTGGCACGCTTTCCGGATGAAGCACGGACACGTTTTGCGCATGGGGCCAGCGGCAAACCAACAGGAGGGGAAAGCCTGGCAGAGGTAGCCCAGCGGGTCAGTGCAGCATGGCACAACCTGCTGAGTAGCTATCCTGGAGGACGAGTGCTGGTCTGTACCTCGGCTACCCCTATCCAGCTTGTGCTATGCAACACATCTGGCATGTCTGCCGAGAACCACTGGCACTGGCGCATTGACCTGGGCAGTGTCACCTGCCTGGATGTCTATGGCACCGACGCCATCATTATCCGTATGGTCAACGAGGTGCCACGCTTGCGTTGAGAGAAGACCGGAGACGATAAAAGTTAGACCAGGTATGGGTAATACCAGATATGTTTGAAGAGTGAGAGAAACCGCCAGGACGCCAAGAACGCCAAGATTCGCGCAGAGAGAAGGGGAAACCCTGTTCTCTCTGTGCCTCCGTGTCTCCGTGGTGAAAAGAAACTATTCATCCGAACCTGGTTAAATAGTTAAAAACGCAGAGGCGCCGAGATACAGAGATGCAAAGAGGAAAACCGGGGCATCTGTGTTCATCTGTGTTTATCTGAGGTAGAAGGTATGAACCGAACGTCCAAACACTTTCCCTGGACTAGTGCAAAATGAAAATTGAGGAGCAAGCAAACACAATGGAACACGATTCACCACTTGCTGCGCTGTGCGCGGCAATACCAGGCCCGGACAACGTCGCTGCCACTGCTGCGGAGCAACGCCTCGACACCCTCACCAAACCGCGTGGCAGCCTGGGGCAGATCGAACATCTGCTGGTGCGACTGGCCGCCAGCACCGCGCAAACCTGCCCATCGCTTGCGCAACGTGGGGTGCTGCTGGCGGCCGCCGACCACGGGGTTGCCGCCGAAGGCGTGAGTGCCTATCCCCAGGCCGTCACCGCACAAATGGTGCAGAACTTTCTGACCGGCGGTGCAGCCATCAACGCGCTGGCAAAAGCTGCAGGCGCACGCATCATTCTGGTGGACGCCGGTGTAGTGGGCGATATACCTACCCACCCGGATGTACACTATCTGGGAATACGACGCGGCAGCGGCAACATTGCCCGCGAACCAGCCATGCGTCCGGACGAAGCGCAGGCCATCCTGCTGGCTGGTGCAGAGATCGTTCATAAAGCACGTGCAGCAGAAGGACTTGATCTGCTGGCTCTGGGCGAGATGGGTATTGCCAACACCACCCCTGCTGCTGCTCTCACCAGCGCATTCACCGCTGCACCACCGGTGCAAACGGTTGGGCGCGGCACTGGCATTGATGAGGACGGGCTGTCCCGCAAGCGCGAAGTCGTAGCCGCAGCCCTCGCCCGCAGCAAAGACCCGTCTGCAATGAGTGCAGAGCGCGGGCTGCACCTGCTCTGCGAGCTAGGTGGGTTGGAAATCGCGTTGCTGGCTGGTGCAACCATAGCTGCCGCCAGCCACCGCATTCCGGTGCTGCTCGATGGCTACATCACCACCAGTGCCGCACTGGTAGCGACCGCCCTTGCGCCAAATGTGGCCCACCATCTGATTGCGTCCCACTGCTCGGCGGAACCGGGCCACGCGCTTGCGCTGGAGTGGCTGGGCCTCACAACTGAGCGGGGCGCAGGGCCACTCTTGCAGCTTGATTTGCGGCTGGGGGAAGGTAGCGGTGCCGCACTTGCTATGCCACTGCTGGTGGGAGCAACCAGCCTGATGCGCGAGATGGCAACCTTCACCCAGGCGGGCGTCTCGCAGCAAGGAGCGTGAGCCTTATGCGTCATCTGCTTGAGGCTTTGCGCTTCCTGACTATGCTGCCCATACCCGGCAAACCCGCCGACGCTGAGGATGGCATTGCAGCAGCTATCCCGTGGTTTCCGTTGGCCGGACTGGTTATCGGAGCATTGTTGCTGCCAGTGGGCTGGCTGGCAGGAGTCGGCTGGGGCGATGGGGTACGGGCAGCCTTGCTGGTGGTGGCCTGGGCAGCCATCACCGCTGGACTACATCTGGACGGGGTGAGCGATACCTTCGATGCGGTGATGAGCTGGCGTTCCCGCGAGCGTAAACTGGAGATTATGAAGGACAGCCGCATCGGAGCAATGGGAGCGATTGCATTGATTGCCGTGCTGCTGCTCAAATATGCCTGGTTGCACGACGCAGGGGAGACCTGGTGGCAGGCGGTGTTGTTCGCCCCCATGTGGGGCCGCTGGGCCGATATCTACGGCATCTACTGGTTCCCATCGGCGCGTGAAGGCGGAATGGGCCGGACCTTTCAGCAGCATGTGCGGCAGCGTGATTTTATAGTCGCCAGCGGTGCAACGTTGCTGCTGGCAACCCTGCTCGGACAGTGGCACGGCCTGGTAGCAGGTATGCTGGTGTGGGGTTGTTCGCATCTGTGCGCACGCTGGTGGACCCGCGACCTGGGTGGGTTGACAGGCGACACCTACGGTGCGCTCAATGAGATTGGCGAGGTTGTTGCGCTGGCAGTGTTAACGTGGTAGGTGGATGATTGTCCCCATACGCATGAAGCTCACGCGTATTTCCCATGTTCCAAAAAACGGCGGGACCGGACCTCAACGGGGTCTCCTGCGGGTGTGTGAGGGAACCAGGTTCCCTCGCAACCCGATTGGCGTGGGGTGTATGGTTTTTTCGACGAAGTCGAAAAAACCATACACCCCACCAGAATGGGCTGGCACGCCCCTGCGTGCATGTTTTGCCCGTTTGCAAGCGGAACTTGCAGCGGGGTGAACCCCGCCGGGCGGGACCGGAGCCATCAAGAAACAGAGATGCGACACTGGCTGCTGGAACGATTGAGGACAGTACACGAAGACCATAAGAAAGCCGCATAACGAGGAAATAGATAGCTTAAGTTCGCGCCTATGGGCTCGCTCCCATCCCCCCCCGTGACAGAGTCATCTCAAAGCTGTGCTATAATAGGACGCACAAAGTCCGTTTCCGCATTGATTTATAGAATACACCGAATGCAATCTCTAACCCTTTCGCATGGCCCCATATCCTATCATCACGCTGGCAGTGGACCTCCATTGCTGTTGATACACGGATGGGGAGGTTCATCACGCTACTGGCAAAAAACGGTCGAGTATTTTTCTCGTATGCGTAGCGTGTATACGATCGATTTGCCCGGCTATGGGCAGTCCCCGCCGCTCGAAGATGACATCTCCATGGAGCGATTTGCCGAGATTATTAAAGAGTTTGCAGATACGCTCGAATTGGAGTACTTTGATCTCAATGCCCATTCCTTCGGGTCGGGGATTGCTATCCATCTCGCGGCACGCTGGCCGCAAAATGTCAGACGATTGGTATTGACCTGCTTCAGCACCTTTAGCAATGAATTTGAACGCCGCATGGTGGAGCAAATGCTCAGTCAGATGGGCCTATCTATTGCTATGTGGCAGCCCTGGATGTCGCTCTGGCATCCCTGGATGGCCCTCTGGCAATCATGGCTCTCGCTCTGGCAACCTCCCCAGGTGCAAGGGAGCGTTCCTTCTATCTACCAGACCATAGCCTGGCGTTTTTTCTATCGGATGCCGCCTGATGATGCGTTGCTGCGCGAGAGTCTGGATGATTTCTTGCGTATGGACCAACGCACTTCGTTGCAAAGCATCATCGGGGCATTGAGTCCGGCAGTCAATCTGGCAATGCAGCAGATTACCGCCCCCACCCTGCTGGTTGGGGCTCGCCAGGATATGGTGATGCCACCAACGGGTATTCCGGTGGTGGCCCGACAGATTCCTGATTGCCGGCTAGAATGGATCGAGTATTGTGGGCATATCCCGATGATTGAAAAACCCGCAGAATATCACGAACTTGTGCAGCGTTTTCTTGTGGTGGATGAAACATAGGCAGGAGTGTCATGAGAATGACTCGTGTCTGGTCGTATCTTGAGCTGGTTCATATCTACGCCGCCGTTGCTGTCTTTGCAACGACGGTTGTTTTTTGTTTGCTGGCCTATGGCGGGGTGCCAGATATACCGCTGTTCTTGCGCGTGGTTGGCGTGGTCTCCCTGGCGCAAGCCTGCGTTGGCATTTCCAATGAGTTGATAGACTTGCCGCGTGACCGTCAGGTCAAGCCCGATCGCCCGCTGGTTGATGGACGTGCCAGCCCGACGATTGCCCTCATTGTTGCCTGTACGGCTGGTGTGGGGGCACTGTTGCTCAGCCTGACGTTTGGTTGGACTGGTCTCTTCTTTAGTGTGTTTGGGCTTGGCTCCGGGCTGGCCTACAATTTTTGGTTTAAAGGAACGGCGTTGAGCTGGTTGCCCTATGTCACCGGCTTCTCGTTGCTCCCACTCTGGCCTTTTGCCGCGCTGGATAATTGGCATGAACAACTGGCCTGGATATGGGTGCCTGCCCTGCCAGCCAGTATTGCGCTGAATATTTCGCAATCACTTTCCGATATTGAAGAAGACCACGAGGTGGGCTTCGGCGGTATTACGCGGCGTCTGGGCAGAAAGTGGTCGCTACTCACGCTCTGGGCAATGTGTGGACTGACCATCGTGCTGGGCATTATGACGGTTCCTCCCGCAAACCTGAACGCGTTGTTTCTTGAGTCGGTGGTGGTGGCTTGCGTGCTGATAGGTGTTTCAGTCTGGCGGTGTCATTACCATCCCGGTGCTTCCTCCTGGCAGTTGGCCTGGTACCTCGTTACGGTAGCCGTGTGTGTGCTTGGTGCCGGTTGGCTCAACGCCGTGTTGTAATCAAGAAAGAAAAACGATGAAACCTGAATCTCAACAATCATTGGGTCTCTCTTCTATGATCGCCGAGATGCATCGCGGATTCGACCATTTGATGCAGTTTTCGCATATGCATAATGATATGGTGGGCGGGTTGCTTGCAGGGCTGCAAGCGCAGCAGCCGCAACAACGCACGCCAGCCAGCACGAGCGCGGCGGCTGCTTTTCAGGTGCTTGGGATTGGGACGCATGCGCCACGTTCCTATACCCAATCAGAGGTGCTAGATATCCTCGGCTATCGCGGGCACAAACTTGCTGAGTTGATTGTCAAAAATGCGGCAATAGAGACGCGCAGTTTTTATAAGACGACGCTGGATTTTGGTCCCGAGGTGACGGCTGAGATGCTGGCAGAGTATCATCGTGAATACGCCCCCCTGCTGGCATTTGAGGCGTTGAAAATGGCGGCTGGCGACCTGCTAGACCTGCGCGAACTGGATGTGGTGGTGACGACAACTTCGACCGGCTTCATGTCGCCGGGTATCGCTGAAGTGTTGTATGAAACCTATGACGTCGGGCGAGCCGATACGTTGCGCTGCAATCTGGTTGGGAATGGCTGTGTCGGGACTATTCCGGCGTTGCAGATTGCGCAGAGCTTTCTCCAGGCTGGTCAGGCGCAATGTGTTGGTGTCATTTGCGCGGAAGCTGTTGCTGCGCTGTTTAATCCGCATTCAGCGGGTAAGATGACTTTGATTCAGCATCTTATCTTTGGCGAGGGTGGGGCAGCCCTTATCCTGGGCAGGCAAGGATCGATGGTGAATGGGACGCCGATGCCACGTTTTCTGGATTCCTACCAGGAGATTGCGCATCATTCATTGGATGCGATAGCTATTCGTCAGAGTGAGTTTTGGGAAAGCGTGACGGATAAGGCTATCCCAGAACTGGTTAGTCAATTGGTGCCACGTGTTGTGCAGCAATTGTTGCAGCGGCATCACCTCACAATAGCCGATATTGCTCACTGGGCGTTTCACACCGGTGGGCGCAAGATATTGGAGGTGTGTCAGGAATGTCTGAACCTCTCCGATGCGCAGATGCAACCGAGCTATGATGTGTTAGGGCAATATGGCAACATGCTCTCTGCGTCGGTGGTGTTCTCGCTGCAGCAGATGCTCAATGAGCGACGTCCACAACCGGGCGATCTCGGTATGCTGCTTGCGCTTGGCCCTGGCATGACCGGCGGGGCTTTTTTGATGAGTTGGTAGGGAGACGCAAAGCGGGATAGTAGGCGACGTACCGTAGACTGCAGACCGCAGACCGTGGAGTATTTCATCGCGCACTTACCCTCGCGCAAAGGCGCAAAGATGCAAAGGTTTGTGCAGGGTAGGGGTTTGCCGGCGGCAAACCCCTACCCTGCACAAACCCAACGCTGTACGTATTTCCCCTACGGGAGCAGTATTTCTTTCCCCAGTAACCCTATCATCACATTGTAGGGTGGCGGGCTGCGCGGATGCAACTCGAACCGTGCTCGTTCAAACCATTGGACGGGATATTGTGTGCCATCGCTCAATGTTTCAATCCGCAGGTTGCTTATGGGCAGGCCAAAGAGGGCGATGGTTTCCGCTTCGCTCAAGCCGGGGATGCCGTCGAGCTCCAGCCCATGCGAACGCCAGCGTTCCCATATCGCGCCACAGACATTGTGCCCTGTTTCCGGAAAATAGCGACATTCTGGGTGCGGTGCGCTCTGGGGAAAGCCTTTCCAGTTCTGCCCCTGCTGCTCTAGCACTTCCACGCCCAGCCGTCCAAGCTGCACATCATACGGGGGGAGGTTGAGCGGGTGCAGTTCCATGCGCGTGCGTTCAAACCATTGCACGGTTATTTCTTCGCCTTCTACCTGCTCCAGTCGCTCCGGGCCAATCGGGTAGCCAAAAACAGGCAGGCCGCCGTTCCATTCCCAGAATTCGCGGATGCGCCCGCCGATGCAGTAGCCGGTCTCCGGAAAGCAGCGTTGCTGGTCCTGCGGCTGCGCAATGTTGTAGACGAAGACCATCTCTGGCGGTTGTACAGGTTCGCTCGTGTCGGGTTGCGGCGAGACAACGGGGATGGTGACGATGCCGGTTTTTTCCTTGAAGCGTCGCTCGACAACGTCCTCCCCCCAGAGGTTGTACTCATCGTAATCCCACTGCCATTCGGCCCAGACTTTGATCTGACTGCCCGGTGGCAGGTCGGGGCGAACACGCGTGATCAATTGCCCCATTGTGCGCTCGTTGCCATCCAGGTTGTCGAAGGTGATTTCCGGGCGTTCGTAGTCCAGCCGACTGACGTGATCGCCGCCACGTTCAAAGCGTGAGTCCTGTATTTCAAGCTGGTATTCTTCGTAGAAGAGGTCAACCAGCACCTCCGAAGAGCGATCAACCCCTCTATTTTCCGCATATATTTCGATGATGAGCGTTTCGCCTGGCTTGACCGTGGTGGTTGGCACCAGGCGCAGCGCGACAAAAACATCTACGTCGTCTTTGACGTCGTCTTCAGGGACATTGCCTTGCGGTTGGGATGGTCCGGGATGGGCCATCAATGGCCGCGGGGGAGCAATGGTGCCTGCCACGACAACCAGCAAAATGAGCAGAATGATGATGCTGCC
Source organism: uncultured Chloroflexaceae bacterium (assembly GCA_964346425.1). Lineage (GTDB taxonomy): Bacteria > Chloroflexota > Chloroflexia > Chloroflexales > Chloroflexaceae > JAAUSY01. The sequence goes on from CAYFVX010000046.1 coordinate 11,139, forward strand.
AGATTTCGTCCAACGGTCGCATCGGATACACGAGCACATGGGGTAGTTTATCCTTACACGTTTCAAAAAAACCGTCTCTTTTCCCCATCGAGTATACCATATTCTGATATTCTGGTGGGGAGAATAAAGGAGTGGGGAGCAGTAACCACGAATAGTACGAATAATACCATGTTTGGGTTGACATAGTTGAGAAAACTGGTGCGATAGAGTGCATTGTAGCCGCTCATCACTCATCGCTCGTCACTGGTATACGTGTGCCCCAATGGGTGTCACTTGTGGGTGTGTGAGGGAACCAGGTTCCCTCACGCTCCTCAT
>CAYFVX010000047.1:0-11445 GCA_964346425.1 uncultured Chloroflexaceae bacterium
ATCGGGCAGCTCGGCTCTACATTGTGGACAGTGGTTCATCGTGTCTCTCTCCTAGAAGCCTATGATTTCTCCAATGCACAATTCTTTCAATGCAGCCAGCGGTGAAGTACCGGGGATATTGGCATAATGGTCCTGTATCAACTGGCAGATCTCTTTTTGCATATCTGGAGGCATATCGAGGAATTTGTCACGTACCTGTTCAAAGAGATGGCGGAAACTGGCCGGGCTGTAGCTGGCGAGCATATCGCATGCGTCCAGATAATAGCCAAAAGCGGCCGGGATATTACCGTTGGCATATGCAAGGTGGCCTTCTATTTCAATCAGGCGACCTTTTTCCAGTTTGTAGTTGTGGTCTTTGAGAATGGTCTCCAATTCTTGCCAGCGTTGCTCATCTTTCTTTTGCTCTTTGAGATAGCGGATAAAAAGAATATCAATCAGCGTACTGGCAATCAGGTGATCATCCAGCACTTCGCGTGCCTGTTCGAGGGCTTGCAATGCGGCTTTTTCTGCACTGGCATATTTTGCGTCAATTTCGTTTGGTGCGGCTCCCTGACTGGTTAAGGAGCGAGCCTCTTCAACATCTATGCGGGCGGCCTGTTGCAGCGCACGGGCACGGATATGCGGCAGGTCGCTGCGGAGGGCCCGCGAAAGGAGCAGGTGGGCAGTTTCAAATTTTTGTCCATGACATTCGCAGGCGGCGACGTTGACTTGCATGAGGGCGGCATTGTTGGTATCGCCCACCAGTTCGCAGAGGTCAACTGCTGTCCGATGGTAGCGGAGTGCCAGCACGTAATCTCCCAATGCTTCGGCAATGCGGCCACGGGTTGAATAGCTGAAACCCAGTCCGTGGATATTGCCCTGCTCTCGGCGCATACGCAGGGCTTTCTCAGCAAGGTTGTCGGCACGTATCGGGTTCCCATTGAGCATATAGACGAACGACAGGTTGTTGAGCGTTGCGGCATACTGGTTGGGTTCCTGGTCGGGGTCCATCAAGCGCAACACCTGGAGATAGGCGGCTTCGGCTTCTGCCCAGTGTCCCTGCCGCCGATAGGCCAGTCCCAGGCGGTTGAGCACTTTCAGTTCGAGCACCGGGTCTTCGGCGGCTTCAGCCATTTCGTGGGCTACTTTGAAATGGGTGACTTTTTCGGCCGGGTCGGTGGTGGAGTCGGCCAGGACGATAAAGGCTTTGGCAGCGTCGGCTGGCTCGATGTCTGCCGAGTCCATGGATTTCTCGGCCACGGTTGCGGCTCGTTTGATTTCGCCCTTTTCCAGCAATATCTGGGCAAAGCGCACCTGAAATTTGGCAGAATTGACTTGCTGGGGGGCTAGTTTGTAGACAGCCTGGACAATCGCGTCCAGTTGGATGAGCGAGTAGTGATGGGTGAGGGCATCATCAAACAGTTGGTTGAGGTAGCTCCAGCCAGCCGTTTCGGAAATGCAGAACTGGTAGTAGAGGCACTCCATCTGCAAGTCGCGCTTGGGCCAGTATTCGTCCGGGATGGGCAACTTGTCGCGATGGTCGGCGGTTGCCAGCGTTGGTTGCAAGCTGCGGGTCAGTTTTTCCTGCACCACACCGTCCAGTCGTTCAATTTCTGGCAGGTAATAGGTATCTATAACTTTTTGCACGAGTGCTTGTCGCTGCGTACCATCCGGGTCTACCTGCGGCCAGACGTGTTCCAGCAGCAGACGGCGGATTTCGTCATGCAATAAACCCCCGTCGGCCATCAAGGTGTTGCGGGTAAAGGTGTGAGTTTGCAATGCTGTTATGAGGTTGTTGCGTTCGGTTTCTTGTTCAATATCCAGCACAAGCTGCAGGATACGCGGTTCGTAGCGGCGGTCCAGGTAGGCGAGGGTGAGGAGCGCACGTTGCAGCAGGGTTTGTTGTGGCTGGATGTCCGCGACCAGCATGTGTTCAAGGTGCTGGCGGCTCGCCTGGAGGGTTGCTTCATCCTGCTGCAGTTGTTCGGCTGGCTGGCGCAGGTCTTCTGGCAGGTCCTGGTGTTCCTGGAGCCATTCTGAGGTTGCAGCGACGAGCACCGGATGCCCGCGGGTGAGCAGGGTAAGCGTTTCGCTGTATGGTTCCGCTTCGGTGGGGACGCCGGTCTGTTGGATGTACTGGCTGGTTTCTGTGCTGCTAAAATCTGTCAGTTCCAGAATGTCGTGGCGGGTCCATCGTTTATACAGTTCAGCGAGTTCGGTGTAGAGATTGCGGGTGAATGGGGATGAGCGGCCGGCCAGGATCATGACGGTGTTGGGCAGGTTGGCAGCCAGCAGGCAGGTTTTCTGGATATCTTCCAGAGCGTTTTCATAGTCGAGCGAGTCGCTTAAAACCAGGGTGCGCCGTTCCTGGCTGATTTGCCAGATGAGGTCTATGCCAAAGTGATAGATTTTGTTTTGTTCTTCGCGGATGCGCTCCGGGTCAATTTCGGTTTTGAGCAGTTCTTCCCAGTCTGCCATGTGTTTGTGGTAGATGGCCTTGTGCTGTTCGGTCATATATTCGCCGAACTGCTCAATCACATGCAGGCTGAGGCCAGGCAAACTCTGGGGGCGGGATTCGCCATAGTCAATGCGAACAACCAGAATACCGGGGTCCTGGTGGTAGCGGTGGTACAGTTCGCGCAGCAGCCTGGTTTTGCCGCGGCCTGCGTCGCCCAGGATAGGGAGCAGGTGACGGTTGCCGTCCGGGTCTACGATCATGTCTTCAACCATTTTCAATTCTTGTTCGCGCCCGATAAACAGGTCCTGTTTGCGCATGGGTCTCTCCTTAGCCTGCGAGTATGGGAAGACGAAGAAAAACCTTCCTCACGTATTATTATCGTTCCTTTGATATCTTGCTCGTACCTTTTACATGATAAACGGTATGATGACAAATAGTAGCATACCTGCTGTCAGGGTATTATAACATTGAACGTTCTATCGGGGAACAGCAGAGTGGGGAATTTTCTTTCTGGTTGCAAGCTTTGTTTGCACATGGTGGGGGTGTGGTTTGTGCGGCTTTGCCGCGCAAACCACACCCCCCACGCCCACCAACTCCCTACTAAAGTACTACCTGTTCTCACTTGAATTTTAAAAAGTTTAATGTATATTTATTAGTAAAAATCATGCTGGTGTGGTGTCACTCATGGGGTGAAGTAAAAAGTGGTGGGAGAAGTGGATAAGCATTGACATAAATAAAATTGCCTGTTTCGTAACTGATTCTTTACTGTTTCTCCTCCATATGGCATATTCACAAACTACCCTGAGTATTGATACAATAGAAAGCAACATGGGGTGATGGATAGAAATACAAACCAATAAAAGAATATACTATTTTGAAACCTTTTTACGTTTTACGTTGTAGACATGAATAATCTCAAAAATCTTTCATCAGTTATGAGCAACCGGTACAGGTCATATAGCAGTCCTATCTGAGATATAAATGTAACCCGGCATAAGCCTTTGCAAGAGCCTGATGCAACGAGTCTGTTTTACAATTGGATCAGGACTGCTGTAACAAAAAAATGGCGTGGCAGGTTAAACACTTTGTGACAGCATACACCAGGGATTCTGGGTGAATATAGTGCAGTCTGGTTTGAATGTTTCACTGGATGAAGATGCATGAAATGCAACAAACATTGCCGCAACAACGTCTTAAATTCCACAGGGGGCAAATATCCAGGGTCTATCGCCGTGCTGCAAGAGGAGAGATTGTCTTGAAAACATTTCAGAAAGCACAAGTTATTTATGACGATGGTCTGTCAACCCGACAGTTTGGTGGGCAGGATGAACCTGAATTATGGGACGAAGAGGAAGAACCTCCAGAAGATATAGATGAATTGGAAGATGAAGAAATTGAGGCCACCGATAGCAGTTATGTAGATGATTCGGTACAACTGTATTTGCATGAGATAGGGCAGGTTCCGTTGCTGACGGCCGAGGAAGAATATAACCTGGCCCAGCAGGTGGCACGAGGGCAGCAAGCTTGCATCAGTCTCGAAAACGAAGAGTATCGTTCGGGCGATGAGCGGCTGGCTCTGCAACGCGATGCAGCACTGGCGGATGAGGCACGGCGCAAACTCATTCAGGCCAATCTGCGGCTGGTGGTGAGTGTGGCGAAGAAATATATCGGTCGTTCTATGTCGTTTATGGACCTGGTGCAGGAGGGCAACATTGGCCTGATGCGAGCGGTTGAGAAGTTTGATTACCGCCGCGGCAATCGTTTTTCGACCTATGCAACCTGGTGGATCCGCCAGGCGGTCACCCGCGCACTGGCGGAGCAGAGCCGCCTGATACGGTTGCCGGTTCACTTGAGCGATTCGATTATGCGTTTGCGGCGGGTGGTGCATACGCTTGAGCAAAGTCTTGAACGGGACCCGACCTATGAGGAGATTGCGCAGGCACTTGACATGAGTTTGCGCAAGGTCAAGCGATTGATGCGGGCTTCGACGCAGCCGGTTTCGCTGGAGCAGCCGGTCAAGAATAATGAACGCGAAGGGCGTATCGGTGAGATGCTGGCAGATGAGAACCTCGATTCGCCGATTGAGATTGCGGCGCAGCATATGCTCAAGCATGAGTTGAGTGATGTATTGAATGATTTGCCGGAGCGTGAGCGCAATATTCTGCTATTGCGCTATGGGCTAGAAGATGGCAAGCGGCGCACGCTGGAAGAGGTCGGGGTGGCGTTTGGTATCACGCGGGAGCGCACGCGCCAGATTGAGGCGGAGGCTCTGCGGCGGTTGCGGCATCCCAGCGTTGGCAAGCGGTTGCAGGGGTATCTGGATTAGGTAAGGAAAAAAATCTCCTCCCTTTGAACAGGCAAGGGACCGTGCTGCTTGCACGGTCCCTTGCCTGTTTTGTGCTACAATACCCTGTGGGAAGACTCTGCTGGTGCCCACCCATCTCCTGTATCGAACTTTGCGCCTTTACGTTTTTGCGTGCAGCCCTGCCCGCCCGGATGTTACCAGCAACTTCAGGGAATAGGTGGCTGGCTGAAAGGAAGATCGTTATGCTTCCACTGGCAGATACCATCCCATCACGCACATTTCCGCTGGTCAACTGGTTGTTGATCGGCGCAAACGTTTTCTTCTTTTTGCTGACACTTTCAGCAGGGCCAGATGCGTATGAGTTGATGCTGCTGATGGGAATGGTACCGTCCGATGTGCTGGCAAATCCGATGGAGTTTGTGACACTGTTTACGTCTATGTTCCTGCATGGCGGCTGGGCGCACCTGTTCAGCAATATGCTGGCTCTCTATATTTTTGGCGATAATATTGAGGACCGTATGGGGTCGGGCAGGTATCTGGCGTTTTATCTGGTGTGTGGGTTGCTGGCTTCGGCAACCCATATTGCCTTCAATCCCGAATCGCGCCTGCCTACCGTGGGGGCGAGTGGTGCTATCAGCGGTGTGCTGGGTGCGTATATTCTGCTCTTTCCGTCGTCGCGCGTTCTTACGCTCATTCCTATTCTTTTCTTTCCCTTGATTGTGCATCTACCTGCGCCGGTCTATCTGGGCATCTGGTTTTTCTCGCAGTTGTTCAATGGGACGCTGGCTATTGCGGGTGGGGTGCAGGAGTATGGCGGGGTTGCGTGGTGGGCGCATGCAGGTGGCTTTGTGGCTGGTCTGCTGCTGGTCATGCTGTTTGCCCGGCGACCCACGCGGCGAGTGTATGTGGATGAGTATTGGCCCTGGTGAAGGGAGTGATGAGTGGTGGGTGATGAGTGATGAGCGACTACGATGTTTGCCTGATTCCTTATGAAACGCAGAGACGCAGAGGCGCAGAGAGGGAGAGAGGGAGAGAGGGAGAGCCGTATCATCTGTGTTTCTCTTTGTTCATCTGTGGTACAAGTCATTGTCCAAATCTGGGTATGAGGAGTGAGTATGGATTTCTTCGGGATACTACTCTGGATATTTGTGATTATTGCGCTGTTGCAGCCGGTGGTGCGCCAGAAGATGCTCAATGCCGGGCGGATGCGCATGATTGAGCAGATTGAGCAGAAGCACTCCTGTCGGGTTATTGTGCTTATTCATCGCCAGGAGACGTTGAGCTTGCTTGGGTTTCCGCTGATGCGCTTTATTGATATTAACGATTCGGAGCAAGTGCTACGGGCGATTAAGATGACCGGTCCGGATGTGCCAATTATCATGATCCTGCATACGCCGGGTGGCATGGTGCTGGCGTCCGAGCAGATTGCGAGTGCGCTCTGCCGCCATCAGGCAAAGGTCACGGTGATGGTACCGCATTATGCGATGTCGGGGGGGACGCTGGTTGCGCTGGCGGCGGATGAGATTGTGATGGATGAGAATGCGGTGCTGGGGCCAGTTGATCCACAGATTGGACACCATCCGGCGGCTTCTATCCTCAAGGTGCTGGAGCGCAAGCCTATCAGTGAAATTGATGATGAGACGCTCATTCTGGCAGATGTGGCGGAAAAGGCTATTCGCCAGGTAAAGAATCGGGTTGTGGATGTGCTGTCGGAGCACCTCGATACTGAGCGTTCCGAGCACATTGCCACGCTGCTGACGACCGGTACCTGGACGCACGATTATCCCATCAGTGTGGGCGAGGCTCGCGACATGGGTTTGCCCATTAGTACGGAGATGCCGGCGGAGGTCTATCAGTTGATGAATCTGTTCCCGCAGACGATGCAGCATCGGCCTTCGGTGGAGTATATTCCTACGCCTTATCGTTCGCGGAAATCAGGGTTCAAGGGGGAATAGTCCTCCGTACATGTATCTCGCCAGGAGATGCATCCACCACGCAGCAGACAGGCGGGTTTTTCCGCGAAAGAGAGGGACATATGGGCAGATCCCGCGGTTACAAACTGCGGCTACGATTCTCGATGTGGTTCTTGCAACCGAAAAAACTCTCCACATGTGGGCGCATGGGACTCCCGCTGAGATCGTTACCTTTCAATCTCTTGCGCTGGAAAAATGTTGCGGCATTGTGCTTGTAATAGTAGCCCATACATGCTATGATACATGCTGTTATTCGTCTGATACCTGGATAATGATTTTGACCACTGATGAGCACAGATGCACGAGGCACACGCATGGTGCAGGGCGAAGCTGAACAGCAGCAGGCACGATCTGCACGGAAGACTGGGCGAGGCAATACGCAGAGCCAGGACGAGGCAAGCTATGACCTGCTCAACTATCGCTTGCAATCCCGCATCGGGCAGGAGGAACTGGCAACATCCTACCGTGCGTCGCATCTGACGCTTGACCGGCCGGTGCAGGTGCATATCCTGCGCCGCACCGATTGGGTCTCTATCAGTCGCTTTCAACTGGCGGCACGGCTGGCGGCAAAGCTCAGTCATCCCAATCTGCTGCCCGTGATTGATGCCGGGCATGATGAGCAGTATGGCGATTATATTGTGACGCCGCTGATAGAGGCGCGTGTTCTCAGCGAAGTGCTGGAGGAGCATGCCCCCCTCGACCCCGTGCTGGTGCTGCGTATCGCCACGCAACTGGCTGGCGTGCTCGACTATCTGCACGCCCAGCAGGTTATCCACCGCGATGTTCAGCCCGCCAATATTCTGCTCACCGCCGAAGGCGTTGCCTATCTTTCCAACCTCAGTCTGGCAGCCAGCCCGGATACTCCCGATTTTAGCAGCATTGATGAGGCAGATTACCTCACGCCCTATTCTGCGCCGGAGCAGCGGCTCGACCAGGCGGAAGCAACCGTTGCGCTGGATATTTATAGCCTGGGTGCGGTGGTGTATCACATGTTGAGCGGCGAGGTGCCGCCTGCGCCCGGTAGCGATTTGCCGGTGCTTGCCAGCCAGAATACTGCGCTCACCGAAGTTGACCCGGTCATTGAGCGCATGCTGCTGGTGCAGCCCGAAGCTCGCTATCCCACGGCTGGCGATGCGGTTGCAGCTTTGCGCCGAGCCATGCGTATTGTGATTGACCTTTCGACCGAAGATATGCAGGAGTCGCACTGGGAGCCAGCCGCTGAGTGGCTGGAAAACCCGCTGGAGACGGTAATGGCGGATGATCTGGATGCAGCGTTTATTCGCGAGAGCCGTGCCCGTGCCGACCGCTTGCATCGCTCGGAGGAGATACGCCGCCTGTTGAACCGCTGGAGCCGCATGGGCTTCTTTCGCCGTTCTGCGCTGGGGCATATTATGCAGCTTGAGCAGATGGTCAGCTACAATATCTATTTCTACGAACTGCATACCTATAACGAAAAGCGTATCCCACTACAACCACGCCGCACACCGCAGAACTCTGGCGAAGAGCGTTCGGATGTGCTGCCAATGTTGCCTCTCTGGGATGTCTCGATGCCGGAAGTCGAGCCGTTTGCGGAGGTGCCTGAGCAGGAGGTCGTCTGGCCGCATTCGCGCCGCGTGATTACTTGTCCGGAGTGTAGCGGGGTGGGCAAGATCCATTGCAAGACCTGCAAGGGGCAGGGGGAGGTCGAAAAAAATCGCAAAGCACCGCGTGGCGATGACCCATCCGCCTCGGAATCGGTGCGCGAAGTGTGCCCGACCTGCCACGGCTATCGCCAGGTGGTGTGCCCTATCTGCGAAGGCAAGTGCAATCTGGTGGAAGAGCAAGTATTCCAATGGTCGCGTATGGCCTATGCCTGGAAGAACAAAGATGATCTGGATGGGTTGCCGCGGCTGGCGTTGCAGAAACGTTTGCAGGATGTATACAAGGCGCAGATTAACCTGTATGATGACCGCTGGCATAGTGTGGCACCGCTGGGCGAGTTGCTGCGTGAGGCGGTGGCAGACGCTGGCAATGATACGCGCATTCTGCTGGCAGAGCTGAGCATCTCTGGCGTTCCGCTGACGGAGATAGATTATCGCCTGGATGAGGGGGCACCGGTCAATCGGTTGTATGTGGTGGGGTTTGATGAGGAGGTTGTGGGGAGCTGGGTGTTGCTCAATCCAGAGCGGGTTATTCTGGCGGTGGTGATTGCGCTGGTGCTGCTGGCGATAGTTGGTGTTGTGGTGGGTATAGTGGTGTAAGTAGGGGTTTGCCGCCGGCAAACCCCTACCGATGGGACTCTGTTGGTAACGTCCGGGCAGGGCCTCGCGCAAAGGCGCAAAGACGCAGTTGCCGTTCTTGGAGAGACGTTGCGTGCAACGTCTCTCCAAGAACGGCAATATATGTACCAACTTTGCAAAGTGCTTGAGGGACACCGTATTGTAGCCGCTGTCGCCACGATTGTTGTGTCGTTTCTCTCCGACAAAAAATCTGGCCTGGAGCCTCAACAGCTTTCACCTGCGGTGGGCTTTGCTTGCGCACGGCGAAAAATGCACGCAAGAGCCTGCCAGCACATTCTGATGGGGTGTTTGCATTTTTCGACGAAGTCGAAAAATGCAAACACCCCACACCAAAGGGGAGTGTGAGGGAACCTGGTTCCCTCACGCACCCACAGGTGACACCAATTGAGGGCCTGGAGCCGCGGAAGAAACGTAACATATGGGCAAATCCCGCGGTTACAAACTGCGGCTACGATTCCCAACGGGGTTTTTGCTATAGGAAAATCTCTACACATGTGAGGGTTTGGGGAAGGGTGTGGGTGTGGTCATATCCACTGCCCACTACCCACTACCCACTATCTCTTCTTCACTCAGGTTGTTCTGCGAGCGTCACTTCGACGCTGGTTTCTTCCCCATTGCGTAGCAGGGTGAGCGTGACTTCGTCACCCGGCTCGGCGCGGTTGATGGCGGTTTGCAGTTCCTCGATACTTTCAATCTCCTGATCATCTACCGCCGTAATCACGTCGCCGCCTATCAGGACTTGCTCGCCATTCATGCGCAGGCTCTTGTAGCTACCGCGCAGGCCGGCTTCGTCGGCCGGGCTATTGTTCTCTACCTGCGAGACTAGCACGCCCTTCTGCCGCGCGGAAAGGTCCATGGCTTCAGCAATCGCGGTTGTCAGGGTGCGGCCCTGGATGCCCAGCCAGATGTCGGCGGACGCCTGTTCCTCCTGAGGTTCAGGGGTTTCTGTCGTGCCAGGGCGTGAACCGAGCGTCACGTCTACTTCCTGCTCTTCACCATCACGCAGGATGGTCAGGGTGACGGTTTGTCCTACCTGCGTATGCCGCGCAAGGTAGGCCACCAGGTCATCAAACTCGCGCACCGGGCGACCATCGAATGCGGTGATAATGTCGCCGCCCACGCGTGCCTGCACGCCATCTATGGCAATTTGCTCATCGCTGCCCTGCAAGCCGGCTTTGTCGGCCGGACCGTTGTTGGCGACTTCAATGACCAGGGCACCGCGCTGGTCTTTTTCCAGCCCCATGGCTTCTGCCAGGTCGGGGGTGAGCGTCGTGCCGGTAATGCCGATCCATGAATGGTCATAGGAGCCTTCTTCAATCAGCACCGGTACGATCTGCTGGACAATGCTTGAGGGAATGGCAAAACCCACGCCGGCCGATGCGCGGATGGGCGACTGGATGGCGGATGGGACGCCGATGAGCTGGCCTTTGTCATTCACCAGCACGCCACCAGAGTTGCCTGGATTGATGGATGCATCGGTCTGAATAATGTCCGGGATGGTATAGGAAGGTCCCATGCTGCTTTCTACGGGGAGCGAGCGTCCAAGTGCGCTGATAAAGCCGACGGTCATGGTGCCTTCAAGCCCGAAGGGGTTGCCAATGGCAATGGACAGATGGCCTACTTTGACGTTTGACGAGTCGACGACTTCGATTGGTTGCAACTCGTCCGCGTCACGTTCAATTTTCACGACTGCCAGATCGCTGTCGGGGTCGGTACCGACGACCTCGCCCTCAAGCATTGTGCCATCGGAAAATGTCACATCCACACTTTCAGCATTGGCAACCACGTGGTTGTTGGTAACGATGTGGCCTTCTTTGTCCCAGACAAATCCAGAGCCAGCTCCCTGGGTAAAGAAATCTTCTTGCTGGTCTGGGTCAAAGAAATGGAAGTCGGGCATATCTTCCGGCATATCTTCTGGCATGCCAGGCAGACCCGGTAGCATGGAGGAGCCACTATGTCGTACTGTGACCTGGATGTTGACAACTGAAGGGCTGACTTCGGTATAGATATTTTGCAGCGTTTGTTCTAGCAGGAGCAGTACATTTCTGGTAACTGGTGATTTTGTGACTTCTGGTGTGGCTTCTGGTGTGGCTTCTGGTGTGGCTTCTGGTGTGGCTTCTGGTGTGGTAGTGGGTGTTGTGTTGCCCTGCGCAAAAGCCGAGCCATTCTGCGGGGAGAAAAATGTCGTTGTGATGCCTGCACCTGCGGTTATGAGCAGCGCAAGTGTGATAATAATTGACATAATGATGGGTTGTTTTTTCATAAAGCCTCCTTGTATTTGATATTCCTCGCTGTGCGTCTTTCTATGGTTATGGTTGGCAGCAAATTTTGTGCCATCAGGTATAGTATAACAGTTCTGAAAGGGGCAAGCGTGAAGAAATTGTGAAGATTTCTGGGGGGAATGGAGAATGGAGAATGGAGAATGGAGAATGGAGAATGGAGAATGGAGAA
>CAYFVX010000048.1:0-11366 GCA_964346425.1 uncultured Chloroflexaceae bacterium
GTGAGGGAACCTGGTTCCCTCACACACCCACTGGTGACACCCATTGAGGGACTACGTCCCCAGCCCATATCTGCGGCTTTCAGCCGTCACTCCTTCACCGTATTTGCAAGGTATAGGGGTTTGTGGGTTTTGCGGCAAAGCCGCAAAACCCACAAACCCCACAGCAATCCCGTGGAAAGCGGCTGAGCAGGTTTTTCCCTTTGTGGCAGCAGTTATCACCGCAGATGTGAAACCTGTAGCGACATACCGCCCCCTTATCCATTGTTAGGGATAAGGGGGCGTCGTTCAATGGGTGTCACCTGTGGGTGCGTGAGGGAACCTGGTTTCCACACACTCCCCTTTGGCGTGGGGTGTTTGCGTTTTTCGACGAAGTCGAAAAACGCAAACACCCCACCAGAATGGGCTGGCACGCTCTTGCGTGCATTTTTTGCCTTGCGCAAGCAAAGCCCACCGTAGGTGACACCTGTTGAGGGGGGCGTCGTCACCCGTAAGAGTTATGGGAATTGTGAGGTCTGAACATCAATATGCACTACCCTATAGCAACGAAAGAAAACGAGAATCTGGAATTGCCCAAAAATTGCGCACGGAGATCTGCTGAGAACTGACAAAATCAACGTTCTATTTCTTGACGGGTCTATACTTGGCTCGCTAGTAAATATCTCTACCTGATGTTCTCTGGTTGTATCGAGTAGTCTCGGTGGTGTGTTTTCTGATACCTACAAGACATGGTCTCTTCAATTCCGCGGATTGTTGAATGACGAGTGTGCATATATGTTCACTCTTTCAGCGAGAATACGCACCATGCTTGATTGAAAGGCATTCGCTCTATGGGTTTCGCTTTGCTTCCCGTTGACGCTTACCTCATGCTAAGCTACAATGATGAAGAAGAATTATCGCCTCAACGTGGGGAATGGGAAGCAAGGATATACCCAGGTTATCAGGGGCAAATGGTACATCCTGAGGCAACCTTATCCTGATCCTGACGTATGAGTAGCGATATTAGCATCTTTGGAGTTGTTTTATGGCCGCGAAAGCCAATGAACCATTAATGTTCATGCCCCTGGATCTGGATACTTTTACCGGAAGTGAGCGTTTCCTGGAAGGTACCCGTATGGGTGCAGCCTTTAGCCAGGGTATACGCGCCTACCTTCGGGCAGTATATGCAGATGCCATTGAGCATTTTAAAGCAGCCTTGATTGCGGCCTATGTTGATGGCGAAGAAAAAGCGCAGATCTATGACCGAGAGCGGGCAATTATTTACCTCTACATCGGCAACTCGCTCGCCTTTCAGGATGATTGGGAGGCAGCAATGCGTGAGTATCTTGAGGCTGTCCAGACGGATCCTCAGCTTGCCGAAGCGCATTACAATCTGGGAGTCGCCTTTGCTGCCCGTGGGCAACTCGACCGGGCTATCAGCGCCTTCAAAGAGGCACTGGAGCACAACCCGAGTCTCTATGAATCGCACTTTTCGCTGGGGCGTTGTTACCAGCGTCTTGAAGATGCCGGCCGAGCCTATATCCACTACTCAAATGCCTGTAATGCTCGCCCATTTGCTGCCGAACCACGCTATTATCTCGGATTAATGCACCAGAGCCATGGGGCGCACGAACTGGCGCAAAAATGCTTCGCTGATGCGTTGCGCGTCGAGCCAAATTTTGTCTCCCCTGCGATGCAGGAAGATGAAGCTCTTGAAACACGTGATGAGGAGGAAGTCGTCCAGTGGTATTATCGCTTGAGCCACGACCTCAAACAGCAAAATTATTCCGAAGAAGCAGAGCGTATTTACCGTGCCCTATTGCAGTGGCGACCTGAAGAGTATTATGCCCATTACCTGCTTGGCAATCTGCTTGCTCGCAGCAGACGTTGGGAAGAAGCACTCGATGAATACGAGAAAGTTCCCCCGCAAAACCAGCATTACGTCAAAGCACGCCTGCGGATGAGTGCCGTCTTGCGTCTGTTAAAACGCTCGAAAGAAGCCTACGACTTGCTATTTGAGTGTGCGAAACTTCACCCATCAGATGGGCAACTCTTTCTCAACATGGGAAAATTGCTCTATGACATGGGCATGAATACCAACGCAGTCAAAGCATTTGAACGTGCGGTACAACTGTTGCCTAGAGATCCTCAGGCACATTACTTGCTGGGGTTTATGTATATGATTGTCAATCGTGAAAATTGGACGCTTGCAGCCTGGCGCAAAGCGGTAGAAATTGCCCCTGGCAACCACTCGCTCCGCTATGACCTGGGATATATGTATGTGCGACGTGCGCGTTATGATCTGGCGGCAAAAGAGTTTGCGCAGGTTCTCGAATATTCGCCAGATGACGTCGAGACCAATTTTATGCTTGGTCTCTGCTACCGCGAATTGGTAGAACCGGCACGTTCGATTCCGCTTTTTGAAAAAGTCTTGCGGCGTAACCCACGCCACGCTCAAGCACTCTATTATCTGGGAGCGTGCTATTTACAGATTGGTAATACCTCGCTTGGCAAAGCCTATTTGCGAAGATATGATCACTTGATGCGTCAGAATGCTTCCTCGCCAACAACAGCACGCAGCAAGGCACGAAAAGCATCTCAAGCCGTTGCTCACTCATCAAGCTAGCGATGCAAAAACGCTGAACGTGAACAGGTGCTACGGAAGAGAACGGGTTTTGACAGACAATATCTTATGCGCTATAACTAAAAAAGCGCATTGCTTAACATGTGCAACAGAGGTATAACAGACTCAAACCAACCCTGTCTGAACTGGCGAAAATCGAACCTGGTTGGGGGAAAGTCGGGGAGTAGTCGCTCCTGAAAGGATGCAATTGCATGGAATGTGTCGAAGTTAGTATTCCTTCTAACCTGATATTTGAACGAGTAGTACGCGCAACTGCTGCCGAGGTCGCTGAGGCGTTTGAGTTTTCTGAAGAACGCATAGAGGACCTGAAACTGGCTATTAGCGAAGCAGTCACAAATGCGATTGAGCATGGAAATGAAGGGGTTACCAATAAGCCAGTGGCAGTTGTGTTTGAACTCGATAATCAAAAACTTGAGATACGTGTCACCGATCATGGAACAGGAACAGGCCAGGTAGATTCTTCGCGCCGCGTGGTTGAAGAGGAATCTCTGGATGAAGTGGAAAGTGCCATTATTCGTGGGTTTGGTATGTATTTGATCGGTGCATTGGTTGATGACTGGGAAGTGACTTCGTCCCAAAATGGTACGGTAATCACGCTACGTTTCTATCGGGAGGGCCAAGCAGAATGAGTGATGTTGTCAGACGTGAGGAATTTGGTGAAGTTGTCGTGCTTCATATCCGCACGAATAGCGTTGATGCGGTATCGGCTGCCGCCATTGAACAGGCATGCACCGATATGCGGCCCATTACAGTGCTAGACTTTGATGAAGTGGCATTTATTAATTCGGCCGGTATTTCCGTATTGCTCAAGTTCGTGGTACGAGCACGCAAATCAGGCTATAAGCTCTTTGCAATGAATCTTAGCCCCCATCACCAGAAATTATTTAAGATGGTTGAAATGTCTCGGTTTATGCCGACCATAGAAGAACGTGATCTGGCGGCCTATCGGTAAATCAAGGTATGGAGGATCATCGTATCCTGTAACCTGTCAAACGCCTGACTCTAGACCAGAGTACAGCAGTATGGTATAATCACAATTATGTAAGCGGGTAGTAGACTGCAAACCGCCTATCAATTCCTCAAAATTGAAAATGGCTTCTACCAGCAAACGATAGCACGAGAAATAGCAGTGCCTACCGTTCGGTATCGTTACCCGTGAAAACGCTTACCAATCAGAACTAGCAATTGTTGAGCCTGCGAAGGTTTGGTAAAACGAGCCGGTGGGGCAGAGAATGATTTACTCTCTGAGCAGGGGAAGGCTATGATACAGTATAATATTGCCCATGTCGTTGGGAGATTTGTTTTTGATAAGCCAGCCCGCCAGCAATCTTTCGCAGATCTGGCTGCAAAAATGCAAGAATCCGGACAAAAGTTAGAACAACTTCTCGCTACCGTAAGTGATGCGTATGCAAACTATGATTGTCTCGCCCATATTATTGGCATTGAACGGTGGGGTCAACGACGCTTGCGAGTGGCCCTGGGTGAGCCATTGATTATGGACGAATATGATGCCTACCGCCCCTCCATTGCCCTTTTCTGGGACGATTTGCGGGCTGAGTTTTCTACGACTCGGCAAGAAACCCTCGAATTGATCCAGCAGCTTATTCAGGCCGGAGTTGATGACACCACAGCAGTACGTCACAATGAACTGGGCATTATGACTGTTGCAGGCTGGATACGCTACCTCGACATGCATGCGAATCTGGAAGCCAAAAAGTTCAAGGAATCCAGTGAATAGTCTGGTGTCCAGCAAAGGGAGTTTTCACGTATGACTGAAGAAGAAACGAATGTCGGAAGCAAAAGACCGGTGCGCTCCTTTCCCCAGGATGAAGAACGCTATGAACCCCAGAACGTTGGGGTGACAAGAGCTATACGTTCTTTTCCCGACGAAGAAGAACTCTTTGAAACACAGACGGAGGTTATCAATGTGCGCGGTGACCGTCTGGTATCGCAGGTGAAAGATATTGTGCGTCAGGGCAATGCCTTTCGTATTACGGTCAAAGACCAGAGGGGGGGAGTTCTTTTTGATATTCCTGTTGGATTGGGGGTTGTTGGTACCGCACTTTTTCCTTCCGTTGCCGCCCTCTCCATTATGGGAGTCATGGTAGCCAACCTGCGCATCGTGGTAGAAAAACGTGTAGAAACTGACTCAAACAACGGCTGTTAGCTCCATACAAAAGGAGAGTGTGATGCAAAATGAAAGTGGACACATACGCAAACCGCGCCCTCGTGCCCATTCCGTAACCGAATCACGACCGCATCATGTTGCACGAGCAGAAGTGTTCAGTGTGTCGGGTGAACAAATTGTCCCGAAACTCAAAGAACTGTTACGACAAGGGAATACGCACCGGATTATGGTGATTGATGGGCAGGGCAATGTCCTGGTAGATATTCCTACCTTTCTGGGAGTTGCGGGCACCATGCTTTTCCCTGCAGCCGCAGCCCTTGCTGTTGCAGGCGCAGTGGCAGCAAATTTACGTATCATTGTTGAACGCACCTCCTGAACCCTCCCGCTTGCCGCCTCATATCAATCTATTCTTCCTGATTTTCTTTATTGTGTCTTTTTGCCTCACTTGCACATACTACCGCTCTTCTGCTGGGTTATTACAAAAAAGAAGAAACTTGACAATTATGCAAAAGGATGGTACGATACGATTGCGGTCAGAGGAGAGCGCATGGTTCAAGGTTTGCCCGTCTCGTCGGGTTGCTGCTCAAAGAAGGAGATCAGAATCATTTGCGCTGTCTGAGAAACGAGCATTTCCCCGGTTCTTAATTTGGTGAAATAAAAACGGATACAGCAACGAAGCCCAGTGGATGACATCAAAACTCACAGGTGGGTCATCGTCATGCATGGTTGTTCCATGCTCTTTTTGCTGTCCAGATTTTAAACAGAAAAAACATGGTTTTTATGAAGAGGGGAGGAACGGGTGGTTGTAGAATTTAGAACAAGGTTACGACAGGCATTCGCAAAAGAACAACAGGGTTCGCGGCTGGTTGAGCTTCCTATCCTGACATATTGGGGCATCTGTGCTGCGTTGGGCGTTACCTTTCTCTATGATTGGATGATGCAGTGGAATGTTGGTCAGACGCTCTCGCGGCCCTGGTTAGTTGCCTATCTCATTATTACTTTGATTATCAGTCAGGTTATCTATTTTATTGTTGCATGTGATGATGGGCGTCCCCTTCAATGGGGGCCAACTCTTTTGTTTACCTTTGGAAACGGTATCTTTGAAGCATTTGCTTTCGCTCTCGTGTATCGTCTGGGTGAAACAGTGGGAACGATGGTTATGGGGTGGATAGTCCCCGCAGCCACCAATGCCGCCAGTATTGTTGGTTTTGTGCTTGGTGTCCTTTTGTTTACCATCTATGGGGGGCTTATCCATGGCCTCTTCTGGATCAAGCTGTTGCCGCCACATTTCAAGAGTACGCCCCGCACACTGCTGCTCCGTAAATATCGCCCTATGGCTGAAGTGTTTCTCGTCACCGGTTGGTCACTCTGCTTCTGGTTGACGCGAGACATCTGGACCGTGGTGATTATCCATATTATCCTCGACTTCTGCATGATGTTGCGAGTACGTCCGCAACTCTTCAATGCTCTCAATGGAAAGAAGTCAACCGAAGCGGCATAAACGCTACATGTTTCGCGCAAATTTCTTCTAAAAACAGCAACCACAGACACACAGAGATAAGCACGGATAAATACGCGCTTTCTGTACGTCTGTTTTGCTGGTTGGTGGAGTTTGTAGGAGGTGTCATACCAGATACGTTTGAATAGAGAAAC
Organism: uncultured Chloroflexaceae bacterium; assembly: GCA_964346425.1. Lineage (GTDB taxonomy): Bacteria > Chloroflexota > Chloroflexia > Chloroflexales > Chloroflexaceae > JAAUSY01. The sequence goes on from CAYFVX010000048.1 coordinate 6,402, forward strand.
CGCCAGGACGCCAAGAACGCCAAGATTCGGTCAGAGAGAAGGAGTAACCCTGTTCTCTCTGTGCCTCCGTGTCTCCGTGGTGAAAAGAAACTATTTATCCGAACCTGGTATCACTGGTATCACACCCTCTGCATGACATAAAACGTATAGCCATAATGGTCCGAATACTGGCGATACATTGCTATCTCTTGCTCCTCGTTGCGCAACATCTCCACAATGTCCGGTCTATCCTGGTAGCTTGCACGCAACTGTTTGATTTTGCGTCCCAGCGGGATGTAGAAATTGTCCCACCATGCTGTCTCCGGCAGGTTGAAATGGCCGAGGCAGTGATAGCCAGCCCGTTTGATACACTGCACGTTTTCCTCAATCGGCCGAACATCTGCCTGCTGGTTTGCCCAGTGCTCGCGCAGTTCCTGGGGTGGCTCATCCGTAAACCAGGACAGGTGCGAAACGGCCAGGTAGCCCCCTTCTTTGAGCAGCGATTTGCAAACTTCCAACCCCGGCGCAAACCCCAGAATATAGAGGGCCCCCTCTGACCAGATAACATCAAAGGAGGCAGGCGCAAAATCCAGCTCGAACATAGAACCATTCACTGTCTTGATATGCTGTTCCAAGCCCTCCCCTATCACCCGCTCCTCCAAAGCATCCAGGAAAGGTTGAAAGTTATCCAGCGCAATAACCTGTCCGCCAGAAATGCGTGCCAGCTCCAGCGTTTGCATCCCACTGCCACACCCGATATCCAATATCAACGGGTTGGTCAAGACATCCGGCAGAAACGACCACGCTTTTCTGGTTGAACGATTGTTGCCTGGCCCCTGGCGGGGAAGATCCTGGTATAATTCGTAAAACACATCGTTTGGTGTTGTCATGATTTCTCCTTATCCGCTATCTGTTGATACAGTTTGTAGACCTGCGCATACGTGTGTTGCCATGTGAGATATCGCATGACATGGTTTCTGCCAACTTTCCCCAGCCCACATGCCAGGGTCCTATCGTGGAGCAATCGTGCAATTGCTGCCGCAAGTTCGGCAACATTGCCAAAAGGAACCAGCAACCCATTCTCACCGTGCGTGATAACTTCTGGCACACCACCAGCCAGTGCGCCAATGACCGGTACCTCATACAGCCACGCTTCCAGATAGACAATCCCAAAGCTATCGGTACGTGAGGGGAGAACAAACACATCGGCGGCTGCCAGCGCATCCCGTTTGGTCTCATCCGGCACAAAGCCGAGGATATGCATATGAGCACGGTCACGTTCAGGCAGCGAGCGGACAAATGCCTCAAAATGGGCCATAAGCGGTCCGATTTGTACCCAGGTGACATCCATTCCCCGTGCCCATAAACGTTGCAGAGCCTGCACCGTGTGCAGCGTCCCTTTATCGTGTGCAGCCACACCCACCGTCAGTACGATTGGCCCTGTGATAGCATGTTGCTGGCGAAATCGTTCTCCATTGCCACCAGCCAGCTCCTGCGGCGAAACCCCCACCCCGATGGTATGCATACGTTCGGCCGGGACACCTTTGCGGGCGAGAAACCGCTGTTCGATGCTGGTCTGGGTAATAACTGCCGCACTCCGTCGCAATATATCTATCTGGTGGGGCATCGTATAATAGCGCACGATGCGCTGGTTGCCCGGCTCGCCCACGTGTGTAAAGGGGGTGCAGATATGCGGGATGCCGCGTTGCTCTGCCCATTCGAGCACGGGCAGGATGGCAAAGTCGAGTGTGATATTGGTTGAATGCACCAGCGAAACATCCGCCAGCTCCGGAGCGTGTTGCAGCGTGGGCAATAGCTCTGGCAGGCGGGGAGTCAGGCTTGCCAGACGTCGCAGCAACGCAATCTGTGCTGCCGTGGGAATGGGCAAACGGGCGATCTCGACCATGAGACGGCGAATGATAGGATAGAGCCACTGTGACCCTGCCAGACGTGTCACCGGCAGGCGCAGCACCTGGACCCCATGATGCTGGTCGCGTCGTTCAGCAATATGCTTGCGATTGTTTGCCCAGAGGTGTTCCAGGTCAAACGCGTCCGTTGTCAGGACCGTGACTTTGTGGTTGCCGGCTTGCACCAACCGTTCGCCAATCTCGACAAAGTAGCGGGCGGCACCGCTGGGCACCGGCCGATAGAGTTGCACTAGATGAAGGACATGCATACGTTATTGGTCGTTGCTCGCTTTCCTGTAACTTGTGGTGATAATCTTCCTGAAATCGCAGTATAGCATATTCTGGTGTACCATGTCCTGGTTGGTTCTCTGGCTTTTCATGCTATGATAGAGCCAGGCAAAAAAACAACGAGTAAGGAAACACATCTTATGCGTCTTGGAGTTATGAACGATCCACGCCTGAATGCCTGTGATGAAGCTCGCTGGGCTGCCAGCAACGGTTTTGAATTTCTGGATTTAACGATTGAGGGGCCAGGAGCCGCACTCGAACAGATAGATGGCGCAGAGTTGCGCACTATCCTGCAAGAGAGTGGCCTGGATGTAGTCGGCCATACGGCCTGGTATCTCCCGTTTGCCTCACCGATAGCTCGTGTGCGTCAGGCAGCGGTTGAGAGCGTTGCCGAGACATTTGACCTCTTTGCCATGCTTGGCGCAAAATGGGTGAATGTGCATATTGCGCCTGGTATTCACCTGTTCGATCCCAAAGATGCCCTGCGCTGGAATGGGGAAAGTTTTGCAGCCCTGGCAGAACGGGCTGCTCCCTATGGCCTGGGTATTATGGTGGAGCATCCGCCCAACCCGGAGCTGAAAATTGCAGATATTCGTAAAATATTGAACGCTGACCAGCGGCTAGGGTTTCATCTTGATGTAGGGCATGCCAATATTGGCAAAAACAAACTGGAAGGCATGCTCAAAGCGTTTGCCAGCCGTATGCCGCACGTACATCTGAGCGACAATCGTGGCCGTTCTGATGACCATATGCCGCCTGGCGCAGGGCGGATTGAGTGGCCCACCGCCATTCGTCTCATCAAGCAGGCAGGCTATGATGACACAATAACATTGGAAGTTTTTACCCCCGACCGCGACTATGTGCTGCTGAGTGCCAAAAAAGTCCGCGAATGGTGGGAAACGATTACTTTGAATGATGGAGGATGAAGGAATTTATGAACACAAACAAGCCCCGTATCCTGACGGGCGACCGACCGACCGGCAAAATGCATCTGGGCCATTATGTTGGCACCTTGAAGAACCGCGTGCGCTTGCAAGATACGTATGACTGTTTTTTTCTGGTGGCAGATCTGCATATGCTCACCACCCGCGTAGACCGCGAACACCTGGCGGAGACCAGCCGCAATATCCACGATGTGGTGCTGGACAACCTGAGTGTGGGCATAGACCCGCAGCGCAGCAGCTACGTATTGCAGTCGCAGGTGCCGCAGATATCCGAAATTGCGCTCATCCTGTCAAACCTGGTAACGGTTCCCCGTTTGCAGCGGGTGCCAACGCTCAAGGAAGTGATGCAGGCATTGGAGATTGAGCAACCTTCTATGGGCTTGCTCAACTATCCGGTGTTGCAGGCCGCGGATATTCTCTGTATACGGGCCGATCTGGTGCCAGTGGGCAAAGACCAGGCGTCCCACCTGGAAGTCACACGGGAAGTCGCGCGGCGGTTCAACACGCTGTATGGCGAAGACGTACTCCCGGAGCCTGATACGCTGATAGGCGATGTCCCCACGCTCGTTGGACTGGACGGCCAGGCAAAAGCCAGCAAAAGCCTGGGCAACGCCATCTTCCTCAGCGATGATGCCAAGACCGTCGAGCAAAAAGTGCGCGGTATGTATACCGACCCCAACCGGGTGCGGGCTGATATTCCCGGCAAAGTGGAAGGCAATCCAGTCTTTATCTATCACGATGCTTTTAACGACAACAAAGAAGAGGTGGATGACCTCAAAGACCGCTATAGCAAGGGCAAAGTGGGTGATGTGGAAGTCAAACGCAAACTGGCGGCCGCCATTAACCATTTCCTTGACCCCATTCGCCAGCGGCGGGCCGAACTGGAAGCAACGCCCAGGGTGGTGGAGGATATTCTGGCGGAAGGAACCGAACGTGCCCGCCAGGAGTCTGCCGAGACGCTGCGTCGCATGAAAGAGGCGATGGGTATTGCGTGGAAAGGATAAGTATGTATTTCCCCTCATTAGATGAGATACGCACGCTCAAAGACCAGGGCAATCTCTGCCCCATCTACCGTGAGATTATGGCCGACCTGGAGACACCGGTCTCGGTCTATCTCAAGATAGCCCGCGGGCAATACAACTTCTTGCTGGAGAGTATTGAAGGCGGGCAAAATATTGCCCGCTACTCCTTTATCGGTAGCGACCCGTATATGGTATTGCATATGCACAATGGTGAAGCGCATGCGGTGCAGCAGCACGGCTACAAGCAAACATTGCCCTATAGCGACCCCCTGGTAGTGCTGGAGAGCTACCTGCGGGCCTACACCCCCGTGCGGTTGCCAGACCTGCCGCGCTTTGTCGGTGGGGCGGTGGGCTATCTGGGCTATGAAGCGGTCTGCTACTTTGAAGACCGCCTGGTCAGGCCAGCCACAAAAGACTACGATATGTCCGAGGCTATCTGGATGTTTGTAGATAACCTGGTCATCTTTGACCATGTGCGCCGCAAAATCCAGGTGCTTTCGCATGTTCATCTGGACGCGAACGACCTGGAAGCAGAGTATCAGCGTGCTACCGAGCGTATCGAGCAGGTTATCGCCCGTCTGCACCAGCCGGTGCCGCCAGAGGCTGAGCTACCGGGCACGACGCACGGCCAGGAAAAAGCGACGCCTGCACCGGTGACCTCAAACATCACGCGCGAGCAGTATGAGGCAAATGTCGAGCGAGCCAAAGAGTATATCGTGGCGGGCGATATTTTCCAGGTGGTGCCTTCGCAGCGGTTTAGCCGTCCCACCACCGCCCACTCTTTTTCTATCTATCGCGCATTGCGTACCGTCAACCCCTCGCCGT
>CAYFVX010000049.1:0-11342 GCA_964346425.1 uncultured Chloroflexaceae bacterium
GATCAATGGTCACTTCTGCCTGCGGCTGGCTGGTCAGCTTCACATTGTAGGTTGCCGCAGCCCCACCTTCCAGGGCATTGATATTTGTCGGCGTAATCTGGATAGCCGCGGTGTCGTTGTCGGTGATGTTGACCGTCACATCCGATGTGCCCATACCGGCATAGTCTGTATCTGTGCTGCTCACACTATGGGAAATCAGGCTCACCTGATTCCCTTCTTGCAGCGCATCATCCACCGGATGGACCTGGATGTACTGGAGTGTGTCCCAGTTCTGGCTGGTAAAGCGGAGCGATGCAATATCCTGTACCTGCGCATCGGTGCTGGCCGCGATAACCACATCCGCGGTTGGCTCACTGGTCAAACGTACCGTGTAGGTTGCGGTAGTGCTGCCTTCTTGCACGTTGACGCTGAGTGGCGCCACTTCGATACCGGCTGCATCATCATCCAGAATGGTCACAGTAATGCTGGCGATTGTCAACCCATCATAGCTGGCGTCGCCACTCACTGCGGCGTGGGTGATACTGGTAGACTGATTTGTGTTTTCGCGCTCGTTCATCAAGGCCGTGACCGTGATTTGCTGCGCGACATTCCAGTTTTGCGGCGTGAAGACCAGGGCTTCGACTGGCTGCAACAGGCTTTCATCAATCGTTGGCTGGATAGTCACGTCTGAGGTCGGGCGGCTCTTGAGCTTGACGTTATAGGTGGTGCCGGCCCCATCCTCCATCAAGGTAATACTGTTGCGCGAGATATCCACGTCTATGTTTTCGTTATCGGCAATAGTCACTTTTACATCGCTGACGGGGATGGTGTCGTAGCCACCGCCGCTGATGCTGTGGGTGATGGTACTTTCATGTTCGCCTTCGGCTACCTCATCATCCACCGCCTTAATGCTCACCTCCTGCTCATCCGACCAGGTGTCTGGCGTGAAGAGCAAGGAGGCAACCGGCTGAAGCTGGCTACCGGTGGTCATGGTAATGCGCACATTGCTGGTTGGCTTGCTCTCCAGCACGATGGTGTAATTGACGGCTTCGCTGGCTCCCTCACTGACAGACAGGCTGGCGGGCATTACCGTCACCTGGCGGGCGTCATTGTCTGCAATACCCACGGTGACGGCTGGCATACCGAGGCCATTATAGCCATCGTCGCTGCTGCTCACCTGATGCGCTATGGTGCTGTAGTGCGTATCGCTCTCGTCCAGGTAATCATCATGCGCCGTGACGCGAATGGATTGCGGCGTCTCCCAGTTGGTCGGGGTGAAGTTCAGTACCGTCTTGGAGAGCGCGATTTGCTCGTTATCCGTAGACAGAGTGATGGTCACATTGCCGGTCGGCTGACTGGTGAGCTGTGCCGTGTAGGTGGCATCGTTTCCGCTCTCGCTCACGCTGAGGTCGGTGGCCGAGAGGGTCACACCGGCATCGTCATCATCTGTCAGTTGCACCGCCAGGTCGTCAATCGCAATATTGTGGTAGGCGGCGTCGCTGCTGCTGGCGTGGTGCGTTATCGTGCTGTTGTGATTGCCTTCTACCAGCGCGTCATCAACTGCGCTCACGGTGATAGTCCACGGGTCATCCCAGTTTGCCGTGGTAAAGGTATGCTGCGCTTCGGTCAGGCTGACCTGGTCATCCGTGCTCAGGTCCAGGGTAACATCGGCACGTGGCTCGCTGGTCAGGCGAATAGTGTAGGTCGCATCTGCCCCACCTTCGGTGACGGAGACACTGGCTTTGGAAACCTCAATACCTGCACTATCATTGTCGTTGAGCGTAATGGTCGCATTACCAATACCAATGTCCTGGTAGTCGTTGTCGGTACTGGTCGCACTATGGGTAATCGTGCTGGCATGGACACCTTCATCCAGATCGTCATCTACTGCTCCAACGGTAACCGTTTTGCCCGTTTGCCAGTTAGACGGGGTGAGGGTGACCTGCGCCGGCGTGACGCTCACCTGTTGTGCGTCACGCTGCATACTTATGGTGACATCCGCGGCAGGTTCGCTGGTCAGTTTGATGGTGTAGGACGCACTGGTGCCCCCTTCCGTAACCGTCAGGGTGTTGGGCACAAGTTCGACGCCGGCTGCATCATCGTCCACGATGGTTGCCAGCACTGTATCAATGACCAGTCCATCGTAGCCGCCACCACTGGCAGCGTGCGTGATGGTGCTAAAGTGTTCCCCTTCGGCAAGCGCGTCATCCGCCGCCGCGATGGTCACGGTGCGTGGCTGGTCCCAGTTGTTGGGCGTAAAGGTAAAGACAGCGGGTGTGGCACTAACCTGTCCATCAGTCGTCAGTTCGATGGTGACGTCATCCGTCGGCATGGTGGAGAGACGGACGGTATAGGTGTCGCTGGTGCCGCCCTCGGTCACGGACACGTCGGATTGCGAGATTTCCACTCCCGCAGAGTCGTTATCGCCAATGGAGACGGTAACATCCGCAATAGTGATAGCACCATAGCCGCCACCATTTGCATCATGCGTGATAGTGCTGGCGTGATTGCCATTTTCATCTACCTCATCATCCACCGCACGGACAGTGACGGTTTGCGGCTGGTCCCACGTGGATGGAGTGAAAGAGACGGCGTTGAGCGATTGCACCTGCGCGTCCGTCCCCATGGTGATAGTGACGTTGGCGGTCGGCTTGCTCATCAATACCAGCGTATAGGTCGCGTCTTTGCCATTTTCCGTGGTGCTCAGGGTGACGGGAGCAACACTGACGCCAGCCGTGTCATTGTCGGTCAGCGTCACTGCGATACCCGGCACGGCGACACTCTGGTAGTTGGCATCCTGGCTGCTGGTCTGCTGCGTGATGGTGCTATAGTGCGTTTCTTCGTCTATCGCGTCATCCACCGCACACACCGAAATCGTCTGGGGCTGGTTCCAGGTAGACGCAGTCAGCACCACCGGCGCAAGTGGCTGCACCTGGGTGTCGGTTGCCAGCGTGATGGTGACCGGTGCGGCTGGCTGGCTGGTAAGAGCCAGCGTGTAGGTATCACAGGTATCGCCCTCGGTGACGGCCACGTCTGTCTGCGAGAGGGTAACACCAGCCTGATTGTTGTCAGTGATATTGGCTTTGACATTGCCAACGAGCATACCAGCATAATCGGTATCGCCGCTGGTAACGCTGTGGGTGATGACACTGGTATGGGTGCCTTCGATGAGATCATCGTCCGTTGCCTGGACGGTGAAGGTCTTGGGCTGGTTCCAGTTGGTTGCATTGAACACCCAGGAGTCAATTGGCTCAAGCTGTTCATCTGTCCCCACCGTGATGCGAACATTGGCGGTGGGTTGGCTCATCAGTTCAATCGTATATGATGCCCCGGCTCCGCCTTCGGTGACGTTCACCATGCTGCGGGAGACGCTGATGCCCGGCGAGTCATTGTCGGTGCCATGCGCCACCACATCCGCCACCGCGATACCATCGTAGTCGGTATCCAGGCTACTGACGCTGTGGCTAATGGTGCTGTCGTGGTTGCCATCTGCCAGGTCATCATCGGTCGCCACCACGCTGATGGTCCGGGCGGTCGCCCAGTTGTCAGACGTAAAGGTTACCTGCTCAGTTGACAGCGTCACCTGCGGGTCTGCGGAGAGGGTAATCTGGACATCTTTGGATGGTTGTCGCGCCAGCACGAGCGTATAGGTATCGTTGCTGCCACCTTCGGTGACATTAAGTTCGCTCTTGGAGACTTCAATACCGGCCGCATCGTTATCGGTGACGCTCACCGCCACATCAGCGATGCCAATGTTGTTATAGAAGGCGTCGCCACTGACTGCGCTGTGGCTGATGATGGCACTTTCAGCCCCTTCATCCTGGTTGTCGTCTACTGCATGCACCGTCACGGTTTGCGGCGAGTTCCAGGTGTCTGGCGTGAAGGTCAGGCTGGTCGGGTTGACGGTGACGTCTGCGTCGGGCGTGATCGTAATGTCTACATTGTTTGCAGGCTTGCTCCGCAATTGAATGGTGTAGCGGTCGCCTGTTGTACCACCTTCAGCAACCTCGGTGCTCCCATCAATTTCGGTGATGATGACACCAACCGGGACAATCGTTATGTTGAAGGAGAAAGGACCGACGGAATCGGTGCCGTCTGAGACAGTAAAGCGCAGGCTATCGCTGATGGTGCTGGTACCATCATGCGTATAGAGCAGGTTTCCATTGTCAATGTCGGCTTGCGTAAAGGTGGCATCCACATTCAGCGAGCCGTGGTCCGGGCCGCCTTCGAGCGTATATTCAATCTGCGACGCATCCGTTGTTTCTACATCCAGGAAGCGCAGCAGGCTATTGGTAATCGGGGTCAACTCGCTGTCTTGTTTGACGACCAGCACGTTGTTGGCAACTTTTTCGGGCGGGTCGTTGACTGCATCCACGGTGATATTGACGGTCGCGTTGCTTGCCGAATATTGGGTGCCGTCATACACTTTGTAGGTAAAGCTATCCGTGCCAAAGAAGTCTTCATCCGGCGTATAGATGAAATTCCCATCGTTCTGCATTGACAGCGTTCCATGCGCAGGTTCATCTACGCGGATTGCCTGCAACACATCCAGTACGTCCGCGTCGGTATCATTTGCCAGCACGCCGGGGGCAGCTATCGCAAGGGCTGTATCTTCGTCGGTGGAGTAGTTGTCGTTGTTGGCGACTGGTCGGTCATTCCGGTCCGAGACGGTAATCGTTACTGGTACAACCGGCGAGAACTTGCGCCCATCATATGCGCGGTAGGAGAAGCGGTCCATCCCCAGGAAGTCCAGCGTGGGCGTGTAGATGAGCGAGCCATCGAGCGCGAGGCTGATATCGCCGCTCAGAGGCTCGGTGTAGAGGTGTGCTTGCAACGCTTTGCCTTCCGGGTCATAGTCGTTGGCAAGCACGCCCAGTTCTGCTGGCACATGCAGCACGGTGTCTTCCGCTGTGCCATACACATTGATATCCGCCACCGGCGCACTATTCCCAATGACGTTGATGGTAACGGTTGCGACCGCGGAAAGCTCTTTGCCATCGTCCACCTGATAGGTAAAGCTGTCCGTTCCGACAAAACTCGGGTCCGGTGTATAGGTGAATGAGCCATCCGGGTTCAGTCCCAGGTCGCCATGCGACGGCGGACTGCCAGGTATCACACTGATGGGGTCTTCGTCTGCATCGTAATCATTGCGCTTCACCCCGACTGTTGGGCCGATGGTAAGCGTCATGTCTTCGGTTGTTGTGTAGACATCATCGAGCGCGACCGGTGGCGTGTTGGGACGGATAGTAATGGTCACGGTTGTGGGTGTGCTCGTGTGCAGCGCGTCTTTGGCTTTGTAGGTAAACCAATCGGTGCCAGCAAAGCCGGCGGCTGGCTGGTAGGTGAATGAGCCATCCAGCCCCATCGTGAGGGTGCCATTGGCAGGCTCGCTCACCTGAATGGACTGCATTGCATCATCTTCCGGGTCGTTGTCATTTTCCAATACGCCCGGTGCATTGATAACCAGCTTTTCATCCTGCGGCACGCTGTAGGCATCCACCTGCGCAATTGGCGCTTCGGGTTCGGCAATAATGTCAATGGTTACCGTCACCACCTCGGAGTAGTAGTTGCCATCGTAGGCTCGATAGGTAAACGTGTCCACGTCATCGAAGTGGGTGTCTGGCGTGTAGCTGAATGAGCCATCCGCATTGGGCTTGAGAGCACCATGCTGAGTACTCTTGATGATATCAACCACAAGTTGGCTGTCTTCCGGGTCATTATCATTATTGAGCACCCCATCGGGTTCGGCAACCGTCAGTTCGGTATCTTCAGGCGTGGTATAGAAATCGCCCAGGGCAACCGGCGGTTGATTGACACCGACTTTAATCAAAACTGTTGCAGGTGTCGAATCTACTTTGCCATCGCTGACAATATAGGTAAAGCTATCCGGACCCGTAAACCCGTCTTCCGGGGTATAAGTAAATGAGCCATCGCCACTGGTGCTGAAGTCAAGGTCTCCATTGGAGGGGAGCGTCTCAATGAATGCACTGAGGGCGTCGCCATCCATATCCTCATCGTTTTCCAGCACGCCGGGTGCTTCTATGGTCAACGGGGTATTTTCAGACGTGGTAAAGCTATTGTTGCGGGCGACCGGTGCATTGTTTGGCCCAATCATAATGGTGACGGTCGCTTCTTCTACCGATAGCGTACCGTGCTCGTCCCTGAGCTTATAGGTAAAGCTATCAGTCTGGGTATTTCCAGTGTGTGGCGTATAGGTAAATGAACCATCTTCAAAATCCATCTCCAAGTTTCCAAATGAAGGCTGATTGGTCACTTCAATCGTGAAACTATCACCATCCAATTCCATATCGTTTTTGAGCACACCATTGGCAACCGCCACAGAGAGTTGGGTTGATTCTGGTGTACTGTACGTATCCCCTACAGCAATGGGGGGGTCATTGACTTCTACTATATCAAGCGAGACTGTTGCTTCTTCCTGGGAGTAGTTATTGCCATCCGATATCTGATAGCGAAAACTATCGCTGCCAAAGTAATCCGGGTGGGGAGTGTAGGTCATAGTATCATCGGCATTTGTTGTCAGGCTCCCGTGTTCCGGGAAATCCGTTACTTCAACAGATAACGGACTACCTTCGGGGTCATTATCATTCGCCAGCACATCAATTGTGACAGTGGTATCTTCATTCAGACTGGCAGAGTCATTGAATGCGACAGGAGGCTCGTTGACATCGCTGATTTTGATGGTAAAGGTCTCAAGTTCAAATGATCCTCCGGAGTCCGTCACCCTGATAGAGACTGTTTGTTCATCCGGATCAATTGCTTCGCAGTCAAAGTCGGTTTCATCAAAAATGCGTAGCTCATTATTGACCACTTCAAAACAGCCAGCACAGGAATCCGATTCCCAGGTAAAGGTATGGTTATCTCCACGGTCAGCATCGTAGCTGTTTGTCCCATTCTGGATAAAAAGCTTGCCAATGACCGAGCCATTGCCGGTACCACCTGTTGTCGGTTCACTGATGCTCGTATTGGACAGATACATGTCTGTGGGTGGATATTCATTCACCGGCAGCAGATTGATAACAATGTCCTGCTCATACTCAAGCCCGCGGCTATTGATTGTCTTGACGCGAATCGTATGCGACTGCTCGTCTTCATAGTTGAGCATGGTGACGTCTTTGACTTGTATTTTATAGGTTCCATTGTCATTGACCAGTTCAAACCGTTCATCGGCACCATCAATCAGCTCGTAGGTGAACTCATCATCCAGCACCGGGCTGATGGAAGTGAGGGTGCCAACCAGTTCACCATTGGTAATGTCTGGTTGTGGGTTAGTATTTTCAGGATCGGGTTCTTGAGACTTTTGCTCATATACCTGTCCGGGATTCAGCAGTATCTGCGATGGACGCTGGTCTACCACCATGGCGTAGAGATTGCCGTCATCGGAGCCAATGAACACCATGCCGTTGTTGTCAATAACGGGGGAAGAATAGGAGATACTGCCTTCGGTTTCATATCCACCCTTGCCCATCAGGGTTCCGTCTTCTTTGACCGCATAGATAAAGCCATCGGTCGAGCCAAAGAAGATAGAGCCATTGGTGTCAATCGTGGGAGAGGTATTGATGTCTGCGCCAGTTGAGTGCAGCAGTTGACGACCGTTGCCGTCGGCATCCACAGCATACAGGTCATTGCCAGCCGCCACGTAGATACGGCCATCGGTGCCCACCGTGGGCGCAGAGTGGATGGCTTTGCCAGTATCGTGCTGCCATTTCAAGGTTCCATCCGGGTTTATGGCGTAGAGAAAGCCATTGGCAGAACCAATGTAGATGGTGTTGTCCGCACCGAGCGTGGCGGTTGAGTCGGAGCTATCGCCGGTGGGGAATTGCCAGAGCAACTCGGGGGTGCCATTAACAAGCTTGATCGCCGTCAGGTACTCGCCGTTGCCAATATAGAGCGTATTCCCAGGTCCCAACGTGGGCGCAGAGTAATTGATGGTGTGACCGGTGTCTTGCTTCCAGATAAGTTCACCAAACACCGACACAGCGTAGACAAAACCATCTTGACTGCCAAAATAGATAGTCCCGTCCGGCCCAATGACCGGGGCTGAGGTAATCGTTCCGCCTGCTACAAAGCTCCAACGTTCGATTGGACTACCAGGCAAAGGAAAGACAGCCACCAACTTGTTCCCGGCCGGTACATACACGGTGCCATTGGCAGCCAGTGCAGCCGTGGCGTTGACATTTCCACCAACATTGTAGGACCAGAGTTGTGAACCATTGCCGGCTGGATCAAAGGCGGCAATGCTGGTTCCTGCACCAATGATAAGCGTTCCATCCGGGCTGATAATTGCCGAGGCTTTGATCTGTCCACCAACCGCCTGCTTCCATTTTGCCCAGATGCCGAGGTCAACGTCATCGGGGCCATTGTTTGCGCTCATTCCTGAGCGGACAGGATCGAGCCGATAGACCGGCTGGATGCTGTCGGCGGGATAGCATTCCACACAGAACAGACGTTCACTGGTTACTGGACTTGCCAGCATAGGAGCATCAATCGTAAATGTGTTGGTAATGGGAGCTTCCAGCGTCATTGTCGGGCTGACGTTGACGCTATAGGTAATGGTAATTGCCTCTAGTCCTTCGATGCTACCGTGCTCCCACAGCAACAGATTGGCAGTATTGCTGTAAGAGAGTGTTCCATTGCCGGGGGTGGATATACTTGCTGATGGAGCAACATAGGTGGTGTTTTTGGGTATCGGGTTCAGGATGGTCGTCTCAGTGAGGGTTTGCCCTCCTTGATTGGACAAGACCAGTGAGAACTCGACGTACTTGCCGCGTTCAATGATAGATGGGTTAGCCGCAATACTGCCCAGTGGGTCGGGCGGTGTTTCGGTCAACGCATGCACCTGTCCACCGTGCGTTCCAATGTAGATCGTCCCATCAGGACCAATCGCCGGTGTGGAAAAGCCTATCGCACTGGTTGCTTCATAACGAGCATGCCGGCTGCCATCCGATTGAAAAACGTGCAGGGAGCCATCAGACGAAGCGATGAAGACTTTCCCCGCCGCATCAATGACCGGTGAGGTAGAGATGGGAGCATCGGTGGCATAGCTCCAGGCATAGCTGCCACCACCAGCCGTGATTGCATAGAGTGTATCACCAGCCGCCACGTAAATCGAACCATTTTCGGCGACGGTGGGCGAAGAGGAAATCGGCTTGCCTATCGTCTTTTTCCAGACCTGCGAGCCACTTGCATCGAACGCATACAGCGTTCCATCCAGCGAGCCAATCAGAATATTGCCATTGGGTGCAATAGTGGGCGTTGAGTAGGAGCTATCGCCCGTGGGACGCACCCATTTCACCGTGCCATACAGCGAGAGGGCATACAGGGAGCCGTTTGAGCCTATGTAGAGCGTATCGTTGCTGGCAATCACTGGTGAGGAGGTATTGATAGCTCCGTCGGTGTGATATTTCCAGTTGAGTGATCCATCAGGTCGGACGGCATACACATAACTGTCAGAAGAACCAACGTAAATCGTGCCATCTTCGCCCACGGCCGGGGAGGAAAAGATGGTGCCGTCGGGTTCTTCAAAGCGCCATTCTTCCGTTCCATCTGCCGCCAGTGCAAGCAGGCTACTGCCTGCACCAATGTACATTCTGCCATTATTGGCAAGCGTCAGAGTTGAAGAGACCGGGGATAGTCCGTAGTTATTGCACCTTTCGCCGCCTGTCGCGGGGAAGGCACACACCTTGCCGTTGCTGCCAGCCGCATAGACAGTCCCATCTGATCCCACTACTATGCCTGCATCTATCGCAGAACCTACGGCATAACTTTCGGCAAGAGCAGGCTTGACCGGGGCGGTATAGGGACTGGTGTAGTTACTCTGTCCTGCGGCCAATCCACAATCAATACAGACCGAAGCTGATACTGTGAGTTCTTCCGGAATGTCGTCACTGTTGATAGTAGCGGTATTCTCAATCACGTCAAAAGGATCGAGTGAATCGCTTGCAGTGACGGCATAGGTAATATGCACCGCTGTCTCGCCCGCCACATCACCACTCCACTCGATACGGCTTTGCGCCGAGTTGTAGGTAGCAGTACCCATACCATTGCTATCAAGGCTGTCGGTGATATAGCTGGTGCCAGCCGGGATGCTATCCTGCATGGTCGTGTTGCTGGCATTCTGGTCACCGGTGTTGGAAACAACAACTGTATACTGGATGCGGTCACCGGGCAATGTGCGGGTTGTTGGGGCACGTTTTGTGCTGCTGGTCAGGTTTGCTGGAGTTTCGCCCTCCGGGTAATAATTCACTTCGAGATTATCGGCCACAGTTTCCGGGTAGCTTAGCCCGGTCTGACCGTCTTCATTTTCTATCCCGATATAGGAAGGGGTGTCAGATACATTTTTATAACGGGTCTGTATCTGCCCATTGGGATAGAGCAATATTTGAAAGGTTGAGAGCGTGCCACGTGGAGCATAGCGGTCAAGATCAACAAATTCAACGACAAATCGTTCCGGTGAGGACTGGTTGGCCGTATAGATATGAGACGTCCCACCAGTCACGTGCATATCTCCACCGAATGGCATGATAAGCCCCCCTTGTGGTTTATCGGTGCTGGGGAGATTGGCTCTGGGTATCCCTTTGCAAGCGGTCCCAAAACTCACGTAACCATTGCTGCTGATATACAGTTCGGTATGATTATTCCCGTAGAAAGGAAAATCAAAATCAATGGGTACCGGACCGAGACAATCATCGTCATAATCCTGTCCATCTGTCAGTTCTGTGCCAGTTGTACTGATTTCTTCCCATTGATAGGAAAATGTTCCTGGCTCATTGCTATCAATGAACGTATAGCCACCATCATCCGGTCCTCCTTCTGCCATTGGCTCCTGATTCCCGTGCTGGTTGGCATCAGAAGCCCTCTCCTTGTGGGCAAGGAGAGGGGAAGGACCAAACGGCTGTTGGTCAGAAGAGTTTGATTGATGAGCATGCGTCAGGGTTGGCTGAAGAGAACCAACAATGAAAACAAAAACAAAACCAATACGGACAAGCGTTTGAAGCGGCAAATGACGATTACTCATGGTCTCCTCCTGTTTTGGGACTAGCAAAGTTTACGTTTCGTCAGGGAACAAAGTAGTCCCCCTATTGTTTGGATACACCGGTCAGGATGAAGCTTGCTACCAGAACTTTCGGGAAGGAAATCTTTTCAGAATTCCCGTAAGTACCCAGAGCGAATACACATTTTTCTGCATTGTGAAGTGTTTGAGGTTGTATAGCAGTCCGATCTGAATTGTAAATGAAGCTCAGCATTAGCTCTTCCACAAGCCCGATACAATGAGTTTGTTTTCCATTTGGGCCAGGACTGCTATATATTACCCAGGGTAAAGACATTACCTTTGAAATCTTCAA
>CAYFVX010000050.1:0-11332 GCA_964346425.1 uncultured Chloroflexaceae bacterium
TGCGTTAGAGCGCATTGCAGACGCTCATCACGCATCACGCATCACGCATCACTGATATCCCTCCCCCCACCACACAACGCATTAAACGACACCCCCAGCGTCTCCTGTGCCAGCTCATTCAAACGATCAATCACCGTCGCCCGCTCAGCGCGGAGCGTCTCCGTATCCCCATAGCGGCGTGCGACCGCAAGCAACTCGCGCAACCGCTGCTCAAACACCAGCACATCATTCAAACGCGGATGATCGCGCCCCAGCCGCCGCATCAGCACCTCCAGGCCAGCCTCATAGCCAGCAAACGGGTCGCCGCCGCCACCCGACACCCCAGCCTGTGGACCACCACCATGCTGCGATGTTCCCCGCGAACCATGCCCGATAACAATACCGCTCCCTGAAACCCCGGATACATTAATATCACCGCTTATCTTATTGCCGCTCACCACATCGCCAAAATGCTGCTGCACCGTCCCCGTCGGGCGATTGATAAACCCCTGCGACCCCTCTGCATGGATAACATCCCCCGCAACCGAAGCCCCCCCCCAAACAGACGCACCATCGGCCGGTTCCGTATCAATCGGATCATCATCCACTGCCACCCCCCACTGCCGCAACGTCGCCTTCACCTCCGCAATAATCTCCCGCTCTTCGCAAATATCCTCCTCCACACCCATCGAAGCAACATCTTCCGCCTGCTGTTGCAAATATTCCGCCAGCGTATGACGATGTGACAGCAACAAATCGTGCTGCTCATTTATCTCTTCAAACGTCGGCATACTCCATTATCCTCCCTGAGCAAGAATCTTCTCTGCCACCTCACGCAAATCTGTGCCCACAATATCTGGCGGCGCAAACAACGGATCCAGCACCATACCGGGGCGTGCCACAAACGCAGCCGCACACCCCGCCTCCATCGCCCCCACAACATCCCACCAGTGCGCCGCCACCAGCCGCACACCCGCAGGCTCCACTCCCAAACGATGGGCAGCCATATGATACACCTCAACGGCAGGCTTCAAACGACGTGCCATCTCAACCGAAAGAATACGCTCAAAACAATCAGCCAGCCCGGCATACGTCAACTGCTCCTCCGCCATCTTCGGCGGCGACGAATTGGTCAACGCCGCCAGCCGCACCCCCGCATCGCGCAACCGATCCAGACTCGCGCGTACCTCTGGATGGGGCGGCAATGTGCGCATCCCCGCAAGAATCTGCTGTCGCTGCGCCGCGCTCAACGTCACCCCCTGGCGGCTGGCAACCATATCCAACGACGTACCCGCAATCATATGAAAATTAAAATACTGTCCCAACACCGTCGCCACCATCGCCGACTGCAACATCTGCGAAAACCACATCTGCCGCATACCCGCATCGCCAAACGACTGCTCAAAATAAGGATCGAGTGCCGACAGATCAAGCAACGTCTCATTCACATCAAACACACATACCCGTGCCATCATCATTGTGTCTATCCCTCAGCCGATTCTGGGTTGTTCACTCCTGTCACCTTTGCATCTTCACCACAGAACAACCCAGAATCAACAACCTGAAAACGAATACCCAGACATATCACACGCTACGAACATTCCACCAGTGGCAAATACACCACCCCTCCGGGACCCTTCCTCACCAGCGCATACTGCCCAAAATACAAAAGCTGCGCCCGAATATGCGTATCATCCAGCACCATCAGCACCGCATCAGCCGCACTTTTACCACCAACAGTACTCCAGTCTCTTTCCGAATGGTACTCTTGCATAGCAAAGTACTGGCAAAACAAAGTACCATTAGCCCATTGCACCGGACAACCACAATACGCTATAATATGAACACATTGAAGAACAACATCGCAGAAAAAAGTTCTTATTATAGAAAGGTTGAAAACCTATGCTACGCAGTTTTTTCGCGAAGGAAGAAGGCCAGGGTCTTGTAGAGTACGCACTTATTCTCGTTCTCATTGCTATTGTTGTTATTGGTATCCTGACCCTGCTCGGTAAGAAGGTAAGTCAAGTCTTCAGTCAGATTAACAGTGGTCTGACCACATAATACTCTCTTCACTCTTTATCAGTGCGGACGGGGGGGCACATTGCCTCCCCGTTTTTTTGCGCCCCCATCCACTGGGTAGCACCACAGAATACCGTGGAGTATCCTCAACGGAGTTGAACCAGGGGAGCGTGAGGGGACGGCGTCCCCTCGCAACCCCATTCTGGTGGGTTTTGTTGTTTTTTCGACGAAGTCGAAAAAACAACAAAACCCACGATACAATGCCGTCCACGATGTTTCGTGGTGCTACCATCCACTGCCTCAAAGAAGACTCTGTTGGTCCCCCCATCTCCTACCCATCACATGGGGAGGCTTTTTTCGATGGCAAGGAACCCGTTGGGAATCATAGCATTTGCGATCACCCCCTGGTGACCGACATGCTCCATTCCCCATTCTGCATGCTCCATTACCCTATCCCTACATCGCCGCTGGCAATAACATGCACCACCCCCTCCGCATCACGCACCCGCAATGCACCACCAGGCTCCACATCCTCAGCATATCCACTGATAGTCCCCGACACGGTATTCACGTTCACATATTGCCCAATGGTCAACAGCAACCCGCGCCAGGTCACAAACAAACGATCGTGTCTCCCTTCCTGCAAATACTGATACCACACATCGAGCCGCCGCAAGATAGCCTGCAAAAGAGCCAGCCGAGACACCGTGTCCCCCACCACCGCCTCCAGATGTGTGGTGGGATAACGGGTCGTACCAACTGGCGGCGAAGCCGCAACATTAATCCCACACCCAAGTATTGCCCAACTCACCGAATGGGCCGCACTGCCCGACTCCAACAAAATACCAGCCACCTTTTGTGGCGCATCATTTTGCACAAGCATCACATCATTCGGCCATTTCAAACGTGGCATCACCCCACATACATCCGCAATACCCTCACACAACGCAATTCCCGCCATCCAGATCAGCATAGGAGCCTGTATCGGCACCAACCAGGTGGGACGGAGTGCCAGCGAAAAAAGGAGGGCAGAACCTGCGGGAGCCCGCCAGGAACGCTTCAACCGCCCCCGGCCAGCCGTTTGCTCATCAGCAACCACCAGCAAAGGCAAATCGGCAGCATCCAGCGACCGAATCTGCTCACGGGCAATATCCATCGTAGAACCAACCTGTGAAAAACAGAGAACACGGCGTGGAACCAGCATAGCGGAAAGATCCGCCAGGATGGTCTCAGGCGTCAGATCGTTCATAGGCCATTCCTTGCCAGAGCTATCACGCCGTGTCTACCGTGCGGTAACTACCGTGGCGCGTGGATGGAGGCGTAAACGTGCTGGAAAGGGCTTGAATAACTGAACTGGCGAGATCAAATTCACTCTGCAGCAAATTGCGCAACGCATGCGGATCACGCTCATTCCACATATCAGAAAGATCAGTGATATTGGGACCAACCAACTGCACATAGGCCAGCTCTGTATGTTCCTGGTCGCTATGATAGATACGACGGACCTCAACCGCAATCGGCGTCAAACTGTTCGTTTCTGTCGCATAATACTGATGGAGCGTTTTGGAGACTGCTCGTTGAAATATCCGCACCAGCTCATGATCACTCCGAGAACGCAACTCTCCCCGGACCAGGACATTGTAGACCCAGGTCAATACAACAGGATGGGAAGACACATCCACATGATGCCCTTCCGAGCGTAATTGATGGAGTGCTGACCACAGAAAATTTATCTCGACCCAGGGCGGCATGGTGTCTTCATCCAAAGGCTCCGGGTGTTCTGGAAAAAGCTCTGCTTTATAGGTTCGATCAAACGTATCCGGTTGAACACTCTCAATCAGCTCATGCTCATGCAAACCAGCCGATACCCACGAAAATTCCAGGCTGGCTACCAATGTATCATAGGTTATCATGGTCATTCTCCACTGGATGATAATTTTCCATATTGTACTGCCTTTGTGACAGCGTGACAAGGGATTAGCACTCCCCAAAAAAGAGTGCTAAAAAATACTTGACAAAAGAGCCGGATATCGCTATTATAAGAACCATCCAGATTAGCACTCATGGGAGTAGAGTGCTAATCACGTAACCCGGATGTCCCGTTCCGATTGTCTGGCAATGTGCATCCGCACAACACAACCCGTGTTGTGCCATACCAGTTACACATCATAAAAACTTCTCGTGAATAACAACAAAGGAGGTATCATTACTATGGCCGGAGATTTTCGCATTCGTCCGTTGGGAGACCGCGTCGTGGTCAAGCCTGCTGAGCGTGAAGAGAAAACCAAAGGTGGTGTCTTTCTTCCCGACACCGCCACCAAAGAACGCCCCCAGGAAGGCACCGTGCTGGCAGTGGGTGAAGGACGTCAGGACGACAATGGAAAACTGATACCCATGAATGTCAAAGAAGGCGACCGCGTGTTGTTCGCCAAATATGGCGGCACCGAATTCAAAGTGGATGATGAGGAATACCTCATCCTTGCAGAAAAAGATATTCTCGGCATTATTCAGGCGTAAAAATCCAGAGGAGGAAAAGAGACTATGGCAAAACAATTATATTTTGCAGAAGAAGCACGTCGTGCCCTGAAGCAAGGCATGGACACTGTCGCAGAAGCAGTAAAAACAACACTTGGCCCACGTGGGCGCAACGTCGCAATTGAGAAAAAATTTGGCTCGCCCACTGTCACCCATGACGGCGTCACCGTCGCAAAAGAAATCGAACTCAAAGACCCCTTTGAAAACATGGGGGCCCAACTGCTCAAAGAAGCAGCCACCAAAACCAACGACGTCGCTGGCGATGGCACCACCACCGCAACCGTCCTGGCCCAATCCATTGTCACTGAAGGACTGAAAGTCGTATCGGCTGGTGCCAACCCGATGCAGATCAAACGTGGCCTGGACAAAGGATGCGATGCCATCGTCGCCACCATCAAAGAACTGGCAAAACCCGTCCGCGACCGCGCCGATATCGCCCACGTTGCCAGCATCAGTGCCGCCGATACCGAAATTGGCGACCTGATTGCCGAAGTTATGGAAAAAGTCGGCAAAGATGGCGTTATCACCGTGGAAGAAAGCAAAGGTATCGCCTACGAAAAAGAATACACCGAAGGGATGCAGATTGACCGTGGCTACATCTCTGGCTACTTCGTCACCAACACCGAAACCCAGGAAGCTGCACTGGATGATCCCTACATCCTGATTACCGACAAGAAAATCAGCAGCATCCAGGAAATCGTCCCGACGCTTGAAAAAGTCCTGCAACTCTCCAAAAACTTTGTCATCATCAGCGAAGACGTGGATGGCGAAGCACTCGCAACCCTGGTCGTCAACAAAATGCGCGGCATTATCAACGTCCTGGCTATCAAAGCCCCCGGCTTTGGGGATCGCCGCAAAGCTATGCTGCAAGACATTGCCATCCTGACCGGCGGCACAGTCATTAGCGAAGAAGTCGGTCGCAAGCTCGACAGCGTCACGATGGAAGACCTGGGCCGCGTTCGTCGTATAGTCTCTACCAAAGACAACACCACCTTCATCGAAGGCAAAGGCGATGAAGCCGCCATTCGCGCCCGCATTGAGCAAATCCGCTCCCAGATTGAGCAGACCGACAGCGATTTCGACCGCGAAAAACTGCAGGAGCGGCTGGCAAAAATGGCTGGCGGCGTAGCGGTTATCAAAGTTGGTGCCGCAACCGAACCAGAACTGAAAGAGAAGAAGCACCGTGTCGAAGACGCCCTGAGTGCTACCCGTGCAGCCGTCGAAGAAGGCATCGTACCGGGCGGAGGCGTCTCCCTCATTAACGCCATCAATGCACTCGACAAAGTAACCATAGATAACGAAGACGAAAAAATAGGGTTGCAAATCCTGCGCCGTGCGCTAGAAGAACCCATGCGCATCCTGGCACGCAACGCAGGCGAGGATGGAGCCGTGATTGTGGATGCTGTGCGCCGCCATCAGGCAGAGAAAACCGACCCGACCTATGGCTACAACGTGATGACCGGCGAATTCATCAGCATGGTTCAAGAAGGCATCATTGACCCGGCCAAAGTAACCCGCAGTGCGGTACAAAATGCGGTCAGCATCGGCAGCATGATCCTCACCACCGAATCACTGATTACCGACGTCCCCGAAGAAAAACCCGCCATGCCCGGTGGCGGTGGTATGGACTACTAAAAATCCTGTTTCCCTGGTGTTGTTGCGGCTTTGCCGCAACAACACCAGGGAAAAACGCTTCAAGCCAAATTCGGGGCTTTGTCTGGAGCTTTGCGTCCTTTGGTGTTGCGTTCTTTGCAGTTTTTCCTGCCCAGACTACCTGCCACTATTACGGCAACGAAACCAACCGATACTCAATCTTGGGTGGACGGGGCTGCATCACCTCACGGATACCCAATGGATCGGCTGGCTTTTGCTGCTGCTGCAACTGATTGAACAACAAATCGCTAAACGACCCACCCATCCGATAGTGTACCACCAGAGCCTCACTCAATCCTGCCAGCTCCTTTGCCTCATCAATCGCCTCTTCAAAACCGCCCAACTCGTCAATCAAATCAAGCTTCACCGCCTGCCGCCCGGAATAAATGCGCCCATCCGCAAGCTCAAGCACCTCTTCCCGCGGCAAATTTCGCCCCTCGACAATCACATCTACAAAACCATAATACGCTTCATCTACATATGTCTGCAAAATTTCTTGTTCTTCCGACGTTGCATCGCGGGCTGGCGAAAGAATATCTTTGAACTCACCGCTTTTATAAATAACCTGACGCAACCCAACCTTATCAAACGTCTCCTCGTAATTCAACGACGAAATAATTACCCCCAGGCTCCCCGTCAACGTGTCCGGGTTGGCAAAAATGCTATCAGCCGGCGTTGCAACATAGTAGCCCCCACTGGCAGCTACCGTCCCCATCGAAACCACCAGCTTCTTGCCTTCGTCACGCAACTTTTGCAACGCATTATAGATCTCGTTGCTTGCTACCACACCACCGCCCGGACTATCCACACGCAACACCACCGCCTTGATAAGTGGATCCTTGGAAGCCTGCCGTATCTGTGAAAGCAACTCCGAATGGGAGAGCTGATCGCTCAAAAAACTGGCATCACTACCCATACCAATCACCCCCGTCACATGGATCACCAGCACCCGATTCGTTCCACTCCCAAAAATAACCTGCTCCTTCCATGTTCTGGCTGGCAAAGGACCACTCTGTTGCTCGGTATCCATCGTCACAAAAAGCAGTGCCGCCCCCCCAAGCGGAAAAAGAGCACATGCCAGCATAATACCAACAACAATTGAGAGGGGAATAAGGACACTCCGATTCTTGCGTTGCTTCTGGTCTTTTCGTTCCTGTTCCATAGAGCTTTTCACCCCTTTCTTGCTTTCATGAATGAGAGAGTAAGGTTTTTTTCAATCTCCAAAAAGAACCTCTCATGATACAATACACCAAAAAGCGCATATACTCAACGAAAGCCCATGCTCACTGTTTCCCTCTCGATCTCAAAACAGTGTATAATACTTCGCTGAAGACACACACAATCCTGGAGCCAATAGCTATGTTTCAACAACGTTTTTCTCTTGCGCTACTTATCCTCCTGCTGATCAGCCTGACCAATGTTGCACAAACTGGGCTGGCACAGCCTGCCCGCGAACGCTACTTCCCACAAACCGGGTATACGCTTGCTGCCCCCTTTCTGCAATTCTGGGAAAACACCCCAAACGCACTGTACGTCCTGGGGTATCCCATCTCGCGCCCCTTCATGGAAGAAAGCTTCACCCAACCAGGCCAGCAATACCAGGTGCAATACTTTGAACGCGCAGTACTGGAAAAACACCCGCCGGAGTATCACCATCCAGAGAACCAACCGCTTGTGCAGGGCCGACTGCTGGGGCGATTGCTGGTAGAAGGACGGGAAAACGAACGACCTTTCCAGCCGGTGCCAGACCCCGGCGACGGAAGCTGGTTTCCCGAAACCGGCCACACTCTGCGCAATAGCCCGGCCCCCTTCCGCGCCTTCTTTGAACAACATGGTGGCTTGCAAACCTTTGGCTACCCACTCTCAGAACCTTTTGAAGAAACCAGCCAGGATGATGGCAAAACCTACCTCGTACAATACTTTGAACGGCAGCGCATGGAATGGCACCCCAACCTACCCGACACCAACCACGAAGTCATGCTTGGATTGCTTGGCAAAGAGCTGTACGCACAACAACACGCCGAGCGCGAAGCATTCAACACCCCACTGGCCGCAGAAGAAAACCGCCCAGAACCCTTCATATACGGCTACAACGCCATGCTCTATCACGACATGGCCGAATGGCAGAACCGCAAACGTGTGCTGCAACTCGCCAGAGAATCCGGCGTCTACTGGATCCGTCAACACGTTTCATGGAAAGACCTGCACAAGCAAAACGGCGACATTTCCTGGGGTGAATTGGATGAGATTGTAGCTGATGTCAACGAAGCCGGGATGAACCTGCTGCTCGTCGTGGTGCAAGCCCCCTGGTGGGCAACCCCGAATGGCATGAACGGATTGCCCACACGCGAACACTTCGCCACCTTTGCCGATTTTATGGGTCAGATGGCAGCACGCTATCAAGGCAAAGTGCAGGCATATGAAATCTGGAACGAACAAAACCTCGCCTGTCAAAACGGCGGAGATTGTAGCCGCAGTGGCGGCATAGGCGGCCGCGTCATCTCACCCGACCACTACGTAGACATGCTCTACGAAGCCTATTATGCCATCAAAAAGAACGACATCAACGCCATTGTCGTCAGTGGTGCCACTGCATCTTCCGAAATGAACAACCCGGACTATGCGATAAGCGATACCGCATTTTTGCAAGCAATGATCACCAACCCGAAATTCCGTGCCGACGTCGTAGGCGTCCATCCAGGCGACCGCAACAACCCACCGGACGCCCTCTGGCCCGACAACCCCGGCCCCGGTCCCGGCTGGCAACAGAGCCGCGAATTCTACTTCCGCCGCATTGAAGACATTCGCCAGGTATTAG
This sequence comes from uncultured Chloroflexaceae bacterium, assembly GCA_964346425.1. Lineage (GTDB taxonomy): Bacteria > Chloroflexota > Chloroflexia > Chloroflexales > Chloroflexaceae > JAAUSY01. Next base: position 9,005 of record CAYFVX010000050.1, read on the forward strand.
TGGAGCACGGCAAAGGCAATATGCAAATGTGGATAACCGAATTTGGCTGGGCAACCACCAACATAACCCCCGGCTTTGAATATGGCAACCAGAACACCTTTGAAGAACAGGCAAACTGGATTGTACGTGCTTTTGAAAAAGGCCGCTACGAATACACACCGTGGGTCGGCGCAATGTTTGTCTGGAACCTGAACTTTGCCATCTCCTGGAAAGGAGCCCACAATCACGAACTACATGAGCAGGCATCCTATAGCGTACTCAATGGCGACTGGACACCGCGCCCGGCCTGGTATGCCATCCGCGAAATGCCCAAAAATTGAGCACCGCGTCGCCAGCCATACCTGATACCAGATTCGGTAGATTCCTTTTTAAATGCAGAGGTGACGAGACGGCAAGTGTGGATAAAGCTCAAATTTGGCACAAACAAACGCAACGCTGTACTGAGAATACGGATGAACACCTTTCATTACCACGCAAACGCGACAAAAAATACCCCGGGCAAAGATGTGCCCGGAGTTTTGCGTGCTCTACGGTTGTTCCAACCAGAGCAGCAAAAATTGCTCCTGCTCTTTCTACTGGCTCTCCTGCCGCGTGTGGGGGCACTGGCCGACTTCGTGACCTATGATGAAGCCTATCACTGGATAGGCCGCACTGAACGGTTCTACGACGCACTCCCCACCGGCAACTGGCCCGAAACCTACCAGACCGGCCACCCGGGTGTAACTGTGATGTGGCTCGGCAGCCTGGGGCTATGGCTGGAGCAAGCACTGCACAACACGATTTCCTGGAACACAACCGCCCCACTGCTTGCCCACCTTGCCTGGATGCGTCTCCCATCCGCCATCCTGCACGCGTTGCTGGTTCCCATTGCCTATCTGCTCATGCGGCAACTCATCACCCCGCGCACTGCGCTGTTTGCCGCGCTCCTCTGGGCAACCAACCCATTCCTGATGGCCCATGCTCGCCTGCTGCACATGGACGCGCTCCTGACCGATTTTGTCGCATGCTCGCTCTTCAGCCTGTTGCTTGCCTGCCAGCAACACAACAAAACCACTAATGCGCAAAGCCGCGCTACTGGCTGGTGGCTATCTGGCAGTGGCGTATTTGCCGGGTTAGCTCTCCTGACCAAAAGCCCCGCCCTCATCCTGCTCCCAATGGCTGGCTTGCTACTCTTCTGGCAATTGCCAACCCCCACCCTGACGACTCTGTTGGTAAAGTCCGTCCAACCCCTGGGAGCGCAGGCGGCTCGCCTGCCCCAGGTAGGGGTTTGGCGATGCCAAACCCCTACCTTATCACCCAGACCACATGTATCAACAGAGTCCCTGATTGCACGGCTCAGGACATCGCTGGCTACCTACCTGCGCTGGCTGGCGGTTGCCCTGTTCATTGTGCTGCTGCTCTGGCCTGCCCTGTGGAGTACGCCGGTGATGGCACTGGACGGCTATCGCAACAAAATCCTGGGCGAAGGCAGGAACCCCTTCGTCAATGCGCAATTCTTCTTTGGGCAAACCGTTAGCGACCCCGGTCCCCTTTTCTACCCCGTGAGCACCATCTTCCGCATGACGCCGCTTACCCTGATAGGGATACTGCTGTTGCCGCTAATAGTACGCCGGCATACGCAGGATAATAGCACACAGCGACAGGTGCTCGTCGTATTGACCGCATGCATCCTGTTCTGGATGCTGGTGATGACCCTCGGTCCCAAAAAATTTGACCGCTACCTGCTTCCCATCTGGCCGCTACTGCTCGTGCTCGCAGCAACAGGATGGAATACCTTGCTCCAGCTTATTGAACACTGGCTTGCTCAGACCGCCCGGCGAAACAACCACCAACCAGCAAACAACACCCTGCCGCTGACCCACCGTTTGCTGCCCATCGGCTTCCTCTCCATCCTGGCAATGGCACTCCTGTACCCCATCATAGCCTACCATCCCACCTACCTGAGCTACTACAACCCCTTGCTCGGCGGTGGCAAAGTAGCGCAGCAAACATTGCTCATCGGCTGGGGCGAGGGCAACGACAAAGTGGGCACATACCTGAGCAAACAGATAGAACAAACCCCCGGAGCCATCCTCGCCACCGACACCCGCCTGCTCGAACCCTTTGTCAACGTGCCCGTCTTGCACCTGAGCAAACTGAACGAAGGGATAGCCAGCTACGCCGTGCTCGACCTGCCCTCGCTCCAGCGCAACCTCTATCCCGAACGCTTTGCCACCATCCAGCAAGAACCACCACTCCACAGGATTACCATGCATGACATTGAGTATGCGCAGATTTTCCAACTTCCGCACCCCTGCGCATACTCAATGTCATGCATGGTAATCCTGT
>CAYFVX010000051.1:0-11325 GCA_964346425.1 uncultured Chloroflexaceae bacterium
ACGGTGCATGCACTTTCCAGCAAGGTTCTCGCCTGGCATCCTATTCTCCATTCTCCATTCTCCATTCTCCATTGCGCAATTCCCAGCTCATCCGCATCGCCATTGCCAGCCTGTTGCTGCTGCTGCCTTTCATCCTGCCCGTCATCCTGGAAGCAGCCACCGCCGCCTACGCGCAAAAGAGCGACGACCTGCTGCTCACGACCAGACTGTCTGCCCTGCTGCCCAACCCGCTGCAGGAAATGCAGACTTTCCTGCAACCCGTCTGGTGGCGCACCGCGGTATTTGCGACGTTGCCAGTGCTGTTGGCTCTGCTCGGCCTGCTGCTTGCCCCGCGCCGCGTGGCACTCTGGGCAACCATCGCCCTCGTCTGCCTCATCCTGTCGCTGGGACCAACGCTCATCATTGGCACGCACGACACCGGCCTGCCGCTGCCCTACGCCTTCCTGCGCCATATTCCGCTGGTCAAAACCTTCCGCGCTCCCGAACGGCTCAACGCCATCACCACGCTGATGCTTGCGCTGCTGGCAGCCCACGGACTGGCGCACCTGGCACGCCGGGTGCCAGCCTGGACGAGCTGGCTCACCACCCCGCTCCTGGTACTGCTCATCCTGGCCGCAGTGTTGCAACTGCCATTCCCGCTGGTAGAAGCTCGCCCCAACCCCTTGTACCCGCGTATTGCGGATGAAGCCGGCGAATGGAGCGTGCTCGAATACCCCTTCAGCCGCCCCGACCGCCTCTTGCTCGAAATGTACACGCAGACATTCCACCACAAATACATCCTCACCGGCCAGACCTCGCGCCACGTCCCGCGCATGGTGTACGAATCCGTCCCACCACTGGCGCAGATAGAGCAGGCCAGCACCCGTCCCGACATCGTCACGCTCTCCCCGCCCGCGCGGGAGCAACTGCTGCAAGCACTGCGCGTGCGCTCTCTCCTCTTCCACCGCGACCCGCAGCAGCCGCAGCGTGCCGACCTGCAGGCCCAGGTCGCCCATCAGGTACTCCCCGGCAAGCTGACACGTGTCTACAGCGACACCCACTTGCACGCCTACCGCCTCGACCACATCGCCGCCTGGTTGGATGGCGAGGGTAAAACCACCCGTACTCCGGTGCCGCTTTTCCTGGGCTTGAACCTGGACTGGACAGCCGCAGAACAGAGTCCCCACGGCATCTCGCGCTGGCTCCCCGCCGATGGCGGTGGCCTCTGGACCTACACGCAGCAACCGCGCCGCGTCGTGCTTGCCATCACGCTCTACAGCCTGCCGGGTGAACGCCCGCTGGAACTCTGGTGCAACGACCGTCCCATCCAGACGCTCACTATCCCCGCCGGGCTGACGCCACGCCGCTACCTGAGCAAACCATTCCTGCTCCCCGCCGGCCAGAGCCTGCTCGAACTTCGCGCCCCGCAGGGCGGCGTCAGCCCGCACGCGCTCGGCCTGGGCGACGACAAACGCCCCTTATCGTTCAGCAATCAGCATGTGGAGCTACGGGAGATGGAGAGGGAGTAGTGGGGGGGGGGGAGAGTGAACTTGCTACTTACCACTCCATAATTGACGCCTGCATACGCACAAGATACAATAAAGAGCACAGGCTCAATTTGCGAGACACATTTCTTGCTATTCGTGGTTCCTGCCTGATGATCCGGATTGGGTATGAGCGTGCAACCACGGGATAACGAATGACAGCAGAAAGCGAAAGCGAAAGGAGGCAATAGGATGCAGACAATGACACTGCAAGCACATGTTGGCCCGGATGGGGTATTAAAACTGGAAATCCCTACGGGACTGACTGATGTCGAACTGGATGTTGTGCTCACATTTCACCCTCGCTCACCGCTACCTGCAACACCGCATACCCTGAAAGAACTCATCGGGTCTATAGATGATCCAACCTTTGTGCGCCATCCACAGGGTGATTACCCACAGCGGGAGCCACTTGAATGAAATATTTGCTAGATACAAATGCTTGTATTGTGCTTCTGCGTAATCGGAAATCGAACATCAGTAACAAAGTGATCGCACAACCATCAGGTACTATAGCAGTTTGCACGATTGTCGAAGCAGAACTCTACCTGGGAGTATACCGTAGCACACGGATGCAACAGAATGTTGCATTGGTAAGTCAGTTTATTGCGAAATTCCCGAACCTACCCTTTGACCAGAATGCAGCAAATATTGCTGGTCAGATTGGTGCATCACTTGCTGCAAAAGGTACGCCTATTGGACCGTATGATCTCTTGATCGCTGCTATTGCGCTTTCCCATAAGCTTACCTTGATCACTCACAATGTGCGCGAATTTGGGCGAGTTAATGGGTTGAAATATGAAGATTGGGAGGCTTCTTCGTAATCATAACCGATAGACTAAATAGTCTTGCATGAACAACTTTATTGTCAAAGTGCGACCTCTGGTGTATGTACCCACCAGCACGATCCCTGCCATGCTATAATGACAAACAACGAAGCGTGAACAGGCAATCTCTTGTTCGGATGAATACGTCCCCTTACTGCTGTGATGATGCAAGCATCCAGATAACCCGAAACATCTCTCTGCCCAGCCCTTTGCGTTCCTGGCGTTCCTGGCAGTCTTCTTATCATATGGTATGTTGTAATACCATCCATGTTTGGGTGAATAGTTGAGAAAACTGGTGCGATAGAGCGCATTGCAATAGCTCATCACTCATCACTGGTCACTGGTATCAGTACGTTGTTGAAGGTATTACCACATCTTCACTTCCTCGTAATCTTTGGCCCAATATATGCAATATACAGCGGCTCATCCTGGTGTATCGGCCAGCTATGATGAATGCGAAAATAGCGGTGTCCAATCTTACCGTGGTAGGGACAAAAAATCTGCTCCCCATCTGGCTTTCTGAAAGTCAATTCTTGCTTGAAGAGCTGTTTGTTTGACACCGACTCATCACTAAAAGCTGCCTTTTTGCCGCGAAAATGGTTCTGCAAAAGCTCATGCCCTTTTGCAGTGAATGCCCCTTTGTCATCCATGCTGTTCTTCAACGTGTTCAATATCCCCAACAACTCCAGCACGCGGCGGGCTATAGTGATATTAAAAGGTTCACCATCCAGCGCATCCAGTACCGAGTCCAGCAAGATGAGTTGCGAAAAATCCGCTCGTGCCTGCTCAACGAGCGAAGTCCAGGAGGATGGCAATGGTCTGTATGATTCCAGACACTTATGCAACTCCTGCGCTTGCCAGAAGTTCTCAAGCTCCAACGTATCTTTCTGCGTATCCGATTGCCGCCAGATGATATGCAGGGGATTGTACAGGAAATCCGAAGGGGAAAAACTGATAACAGCGGTGCTCGTATTGCGGGACAATTTGTAGCATGCTTCCCCTAGCGATGTCTCTGTAACAATATCTTTCTGCCACTCATACCACTCACCAGCATCATGTTCAGGTGGCTCGTCCCAGAATGGCCCCTGACGATCAAGCCAGCGCATCACCAGGCGCGTCAATTCGCCCTGGTGGGCAACCGCCTGCTTGAAGAACAACTCACTGGTAACCGTCCTGTTCACAATGCGCCTTGAACAATACAGCGGATATTGAAAACCGGCAGCAACTTCGCGGCATTTCATGAGTTCTTTGAGTGCAGCGATAAACGTTTCAGCAGAGTGAAACTGTCCGTGCAGGGAAAGTTCGTTGACAAGAAACTCCATACCCTCCTACCAATCTATAAGCTCCGATGTATCTTTGTCAAACTGGTCAAAAAAGCCTTCCGGCCAATGGTCCAGGGTTCCAGATGGATCAATCATTGGCGAGATGACCCGCGGACTATCCTCGCCTCCTTCACGGGTGGCAAAGAAATGGAGGGCCACTGCATCAGGGGCTATAAGGTGGTGCTTGACGGCTTTGCGCATGCCGTTCAGCACATGATCGCTGTGCGTCTCGATGATAACCTGTGCGCCTGCGGCCGCAGTGCGTGCAAGAAAAACCCCCATTTCAGACTGGCCGGCCGGATGAAGATGCGACTCAGGATTCTCAATCAGCAGGACGTCATCTTTTTGAGCTCCCAGACAGGCGGTCACAATCGGCAGCACGTGCGTCAATCCATAGCCAACATTCTGCGGGCGGTGGTAGTCACTTGCTTCGCTGGTGCGCAGGCTAAGCGTCACCAGATTGGCACGCTCAACAGGTTGCACCAGAAAGTGGGTTCCAGGAAAAAAGTAATGCATCCAGGCTTCAGACTGTCGTTGCAACGTCGGAGCCGTATCATGAAACAACAAACCATCAAGTGGTTGCTGTTCGGCAAAATAATGCAGGAACCATGCGGTAAATTCACCATGCGGCCCCACGTTGGTCTGCTGGTCAGGCGTGGTGGCTGCATAGGTTTCCTGTGGTCCAATACGGTCTGCCGAAATATACGCCAGTCGGATAAGTAGCGAGGATAATTGTTGCGCATGCGCTGAAGCCTGCCAGATGTGCTCAGGTAACAGGTGATAAATACGTTGCCACTGCTCCTGTTCGGTTACTGCAATGGTTACTGGTTGCCAATCTGGGGCTTCACGCCACTGTATTGTTGTAATGGGAACTGAGAGTTCTGCATGCCCTTCGGTGCGCATCTCCCAGAAACACTCAAAAGTATCTGATTGCACACCAATGCGAAACTCTTTTCTGCCACTTATCTTATCAATAACATCCCCGGCCGAACCGAGCGCAATAGTCGAACCATTCAGAATGAGCCTGATATTCCATTCGCTTTCAATCGCCGTCTGGTGCAACAAAGACAATGCTTGCAAAGCAGTGGACTTTCCCGTCGCATTCAGCCCGGAAAGCAGGGTGAGCGGAGCCAGCGGCAGGTGTAATTTCTCAAAGCACTTGAAGTGCTCCAGGTGTATCTTAGTAAGCATCTGGCAACTCCTCAAATACACGGTCAATAAGTGCAAAACGTTGCTTAACACGAGACAGGCTATTCGTAGATGTGGTAATAGCTGCCTGGAATTCATCGTCTCTCATAAGCTGATAAAACAATTGCTTGATAGATTCTTTCTGCTGTTGCACGTATGCGGCCGAATACTCGGTCATCTTCACCGACAGCACATCAAAGAGGGCAATGTTGATAACACTCCGTCGCTCGCTCTGGGCATTATGCTTGCGAAACGCATAGCGGTCAAAAACGTGGTAATTGTTTTGCATGCTCAGCTCAAATGCCTGGGCCATGCGTTCCAGTTCCGCATCATCACATTCGTTCATGTGCTTGAGTGTTGTCGCAAGAAATTCATCAATGTCGCCTCTATACTTTTCGACACCCAGCAAATAGAAGCCACAAAAGCGATTGATCGCCTCACGATCACGCATCGTGTTCGGGTTGAGACTACTGGTTGTTGCCTGCGTAAACCATTCGCTCTGCGCCTGCGCCTTGAGCCAGCGTGTTGCTTTGCCCACATACAGACAATTGCGCATTTGCTGCCGGCTGAGCGAGACGCCACTGTTTACCCGTTCAAAAATATCCAGGCGAGCCCGCTCTGGCACTTTTGCATCAATCAAGTAAAGAGTCAGGTTGGTATCTTCCAGCCGGTTCTGGAATTTGGGTGGCAGGTCATCAAAATATTTTCCATTCAGTTCAATTCCCGAATCACTCAGACCACTGAGAGGAAATTTGTCGTTCAGGTAGCGGTAAAACGTGGTCAGGCGTTGCAATCCATCCACAACGACCACCCGCCCATCAGGTTGCTCCGCCAGATAAAACACCGGCAGAGGAATACGCATCAACGCCGACTGGATCAGGCGGCTTTGCCGTGTCAAATCCCAGACAAAATCGCGCTGAAAGTCAGGGTCAAGTACATACTGGTGCTTATCCATACGGCGCATCACATCGAACACGGTACGGTTTTCGGTACGGATGAGAACGCTATCTATCGGATACTCTCCCAGGTCAACCGACTCCCCCGAGTCTTCTATACCTTCAGGGTCTTCATAATACTGCGAGGTAGTTCTTTGCGTTGCTTCAGCATCGGTCATAACATGCTCCTTGTCCAGGTTGCCGCTTTCTTGTCTCCCAGTAACACTATACCACCTCGTGTCCAGTCTCCTCTTCCCATGCTATAATGACAGACAACGAAGCGTGAACAGGCGCGACCACGTTCGTTTGAATGGTTGATAAAACTGGTGCAAGAGAGCGTATTGCAGCATCTCATTACGCATCACGCATCACTGGCATACAAGGAGGGACACCTATGGACACGCCCTTTCCCGGTATGGACCCCTATCTCGAAGTGCCGAGCATGTGGCCCGATGTGCATAATAGCTTGATAGCGAGCATTCGTGACCAGTTGCAGGCGGCTATCGTGCCGGGCTATCGTGCTGTCATAACCCCCTATACCGTCTTCGAGAGCATCGAGATTACGCCGGTGCGGGCCATCGTGCCGGACGTGGGACTGTTTGAGCGCGACCCGCTCCCGCAAGTTGGCGACACCGCCGTTGCGCTTGCGCCCGCCCCGCTCACCCTGCCAGCCGTGATGACTGTTCCCACCGAATACGCCCGCATCGAAATCCGCACCGTGCGCGACCACATCCTCGTCACCGCTATCGAACTGCTGTCGCCTGCCAACAAACGGCCCGGCCAGGATGGAGCCGATGCCTACGAGAAAAAACGTCAGGAAATATTTACCAGCACCGCGCATCTGTTGGAACTGGACCTGCTGCGTAGCGGCAAACGTCCCCAGGTTGCCCGCCCGCTGCCAGACGCCCCCTACTTCATCTTCCTGAGCCGTGTGCAACACCGCCCGCACATCGAAATCTGGCCGCTGTCGCTACAGCAGGCGATCCCACTGGTACCCGTGCCGCTGCGCCATCCCGACCCGCCGGTCGCGCTCGACCTCGGAGGTGCCATCCACGACACCTACCGCCGCGCCCGCTACGACCTGGAGATAGACTACCACCAGCCACCCCCACCACCAGAACTGACCACCGAAGATACCGCCTGGCTGGATGACCACCTGCACACGGCTGGCCTGCGCTGAGTACAAGGATACTATCAAGGAGCAAATGATGGACAAGATTCAATTTCCCTACGGAACCACCGATTTCTATCGCCTCATCACCGAAGGCGAATACTATATTGACCGCACAAACTACATTCCCATGCTGGAAGACCTTGGTACCGTCCTGCTCTTCCTGCGCCCGCCGCGGTTTGGCAAAAGTTTGCTGCTCTCCATGCTGGAAAACTACTACGATGTCAAAAAAGCCGATGAGTTCGACCGTCTGTTTGGGCATCTTGCCATCGGGCAAAACCCCACGCCACGCCACAACCGCTACTTTGTCTTGCATTGGGACTTCTCCGCCGTGCAAACGTCTGGCACCGCACAGCAGGTCATGGATTCGCTCTATCAACATATCAATGACAGTGTTGCAATCTTCAAAGCCCACTACCAGGATATGCTTGACCATGAAATCGAACTGGATGAAAGAGATGGTCTGGGTTCCTTTTATCGGCTCCTGGCGGTTACGCATATAACCTCCTACCCAGTCTACCTCTTCATAGACGAATACGACCACTTTGCCAACGAAGTCCTGGCCGCCCAGCGCAACGGCGACCAGGAACGCTATCAGGAACTGCTGGAATGCGAGAGTATATTCAATACCATCCTCAAAATCGTCAAATCTGCGCTCGGTGGACGCGGAATGGAACGGGTCTTTCTCACCGGCGTCTTGCCCAACATTACCAGCGGGTTCAACATTTCCAGAAATATCTCGTCCGACTACAACCTGAACGAACTCTGCGGCTTTCGCGAAGCAGAAATCATACCGATGCTTGATCAGGTAGGGAGCGTCTGTGACTTTTCGCATGCGCAGGTGCAGGAAGTGCTGCACATGCTGCGCACCTTCTACGGTGGTTATCGCTTTGTTTCTGAAGAGCCAACGACCGTCTACCATCCGAGACTGGTGCTCTATTCCTGAAACATCTGCAAGAGACTGGTCAGTACCCCCGCGAAATGCTGGATAATAACATGAGCAGGGAACGCCAGAAAATCGTCTATATTGGGCATCTGCCGTATGGTAAACAGATCATCGCCAACGCGCTGAATGACAAAGAACCGCTGAACCCTCCTTTGATGAGATTCCTGGAAGAAAACTTTGGCGTCTACAATATATACCATCGAATGGAAGAGGACCGCCGTAGGGTCTCCCTGCTCTCCTACTTCGGCGTCCTGACTCTGTCGGAGCAGCTATCTCGCATAGGCGAGAGCATGTTCATTATTCCCAACCAGGTAACTCGTCAACTCTATCTGAAATACCTTTGTGCAGTACTTTTTCCGCAGGCCGCAGACCATATCTCCCAGATCGCGCAGGCATTTGCGCACCAGGGCGATATGGCGGCGGTCTGTGCCTTCATTGAGCAGATATGCTTCCCCTTGCTAAACACCCCCGATTATCGCTGGGCAAACGAATTGCCGCTCAAGACCTTGTTCCTGACCTTGTTTGCCGACACGACGGGGTATCTGCTGGATTCCGAAGCCAGCTTGCAGCAGGAATATACCGATGTGGTGATGCTGGTCAGGTCGGATATGCGTCAGCAGGGGTTGCTCGATTTCCTGCTGGAATGCAAATATCTCCCCCTGACCGATGTCGAAATGAGCGGCGAGGACGTGCGCAACCTGAGCATGGCAGAACTAGCGGCATTGCCTGCTGTCGCCGCACAGCAGGCCGCGGCAGAGACGAAGCTGGCTGGCTACCGCACAACCCTGCTCGCCACCTACGGTGAGCAGTTGCGGCTGCGTTGCTTCAGCGTGGTAGCAGTCGGCTTCGAGCGACTGGTGTGGAAGGAAGTACTTGCGACGTGATGCGTAATCAGGTAATCAGGTAATACGTTGCTGCATGCTATAATGAAAGACCACGTTCGTTTGAATGGTTGATAAAACTGGTGCAAGAGAGCGTATTGCAGCATCTCATTACGCATCACGCATCACTGGCATACAAGGAGGGACACCTATGGACACGCCCTTTCCCGGTATGGACCCCTATCTCGAAGTGCCGAGCATGTGGCCCGATGTGCATAATAGCTTGATAGCGAGCATTCGTGACCAGTTGCAGGCGGCTATCGTGCCGGGCTATCGTGCTGTCATAACCCCCTATACCGTCTTCGAGAGCATCGAGATTACGCCGGTGCGGGCCATCGTGCCGGACGTGGGACTGTTTGAGCGCGACCCGCTCCCGCAAGTTGGCGACACCGCCGTTGCGCTTGCGCCCGCCCCGCTCACCCTGCCAGCCGTGATGACTGTTCCCACCGAATACGCCCGCATCGAAATCCGCACCGTGCGCGACCACATCCTCGTCACCGCTATCGAACTGCTGTCGCCTGCCAACAAACGGCCCGGCCAGGATGGAGCCGATGCCTACGAGAAAAAACGTCAGGAAATATTTACCAGCACCGCGCATCTGTTGGAACTGGACCTGCTGCGTAGCGGCAAACGTCCCCAGGTTGCCCGCCCGCTGCCAGACGCCCCCTACTTCATCTTCCTGAGCCGTGTGCAACACCGCCCGCACATCGAAATCTGGCCGCTGTCGCTACAGCAGGCGATCCCACTGGTACCCGTGCCGCTGCGCCATCCCGACCCGCCGGTCGCGCTCGACCTCGGAGGTGCCATCCACGACACCTACCGCCGCGCCCGCTACGACCTGGAGATAGACTACCACCAGCCACCCCCACCACCAGAACTGACCACCGAAGATACCGCCTGGCTGGATGACCACCTGCACACGGCTGGCCTGCGCTGAGTACATGGAGCGTTGAGAGCAAATGGTAGTGGGTAGTGCGTCGTGTTCTACCCACCATCCACTCTCCACCATCCACTCTATCTTATCCAGAACAGGAGAACCCTATGCAATCGCGATGGCAAACCACACAAACAGGCTGGATACTCGTACTGCTACTCGTGCTGCTGGCAAGCACAGCTCTGCTGCCAGCAGCAACGTGGGCACAGCAGGGCGATCCTGCCACATCGTGCGACACTCTCTACCAGGAGGGTGTCGCGTACTATGAACAGGCCCGCTATGATGCGGCGGAGCAGGCATTGCAGGCAGCCCGCAACTGCTATCAGCAAGCAGGCAATCACCAGGGTGAGGCACTCACACTCAATAGCCTCGGCGTTGTCGCCGACAATCAGGGGAAGTATGCAGAAGCGGAAACGTACTACCAACAGAGTCTTGTGTTGTTACGGGAATTGGGCCACCGCCAGGGCGAGGCAATCACGCTCATGAATCTCGGCGTTGTTGCCTCCAATCAGGGGAAGTATGCGGAAGCAGAAGCGTACTATCAGCAGAGCCTCACCATGGTTCGGGAATTGGGTGACCGCCAGAGTGAAGCAAACACGCTGGGCAACCTCGGTGTTGTTGCCTCCAATCAGGGGAAGTATGCGGAAGCAAAAGCGTACTATCAGCAGTGCCTCCCCTTGTTTCGCGAACTTGGTGACCGTAAAGGCGAGGCGAACACACTCACGAACCTTGCCGTTGTTGCCGTTGAACAGGGGACATATGCGGAAGCAGAAGGCTATTACCAGCAGAGCCTTTCCTTGTTTCGCGAACTGGGCGACCGTAAAGGCGAGGCGACAACTCTCAGGAATCTGGGCGTTGCCGCGAACAATCAGGGGCGATATGCTGAGGCGGAGACATATTATCAACAGAGCCTCGGTATAGTTCGGGAATTGGGCGACCACCAGGGCGAGGCGAGTACCCTTATAAATCTCGGCGTTGTTGCTGCCAATCAGGGAAAGTACGCGGAAGCAGAAGCGTACTATCAGCAGAGCCTCACCATCGTTCGAGAATTGGGTGACCGCCAGGTCGAGTCGAATGCACTCATAGCTCTCGGCATTGTTGCTACTAAGCAGGACTGGAGGTGCATGAAGTCTACAGCCTGGACCTGCAGCAGGCAAAACTGGTCACGCTCAGCGCGTGCCAGACGCAGCAGGGCGACCTGAGTGCGGGGGATGACATTGTCGGCCTGACCCGTGCCTTCTTCTTTGCCGGCACACCCGCGGTCATCGCCACGCTGTGGAGCATAGACGATGCTGCCACCGCTGACCTGATGCAACGCTTCTACCAGCACTGGCAAAGCGGGATAGGCAAGGCGGAGGCTCTACGCCAGGCGCAGTTGGAAATCCGTGCCCAAAAGCCACACTACCGCTACTGGGCCGCGTTTGTGCTGTCGGGCGAAGCTGGTGCAATAAGCAGCGCACCACCAGCCGCACAGCCAGCCGCCACCCCAGAAATGCCGCCCGCCGAGCAACCCGCCGAGCAACCCGCCGATGCCGGGCAGGAGCGTTCATCCGCGCCAGCGACTGCCGCCACCGCGAGCGCGTGGCGGGCGCGGTCGT
>CAYFVX010000052.1:0-11290 GCA_964346425.1 uncultured Chloroflexaceae bacterium
CCTGGTATGATTACCTATAAAAGAGAATGGGTTCCATTAGTGAGACCCATTCGTGGTATTCGTAGTATTCATGGTTTCTTGCCTGATTATCCGAAACTGCTATCATACCAAATTCGAGTGATCACTTGTATTGACTGGTGCGATAGAGCGCATTGCAGCCACTCATCACTCATCACTCATCACTGGCATCACCCCTGCTGCAACACATGCGCCACGGCCCGCTGCAAACTGGCCCAGGTTTGCATACCCTGCAAATCCGCCCCCAGATGCACCAGCGTCTGCGCCATCGTGGGGCCAATACCCGTCAGCAGAATCTGCGCCCCCAGCAACCTGACCGCCTGCGCCGTCTGCACCAGCGCATTGGCAACCTGCGTATCTACGACCGACACACCGGTAATATCCAGAATAACCGTATCGGCCTGGTATATCGCAATGCCTTCCAGCAATGCCTCCATCACCTGCTGGGCACGACCACTATCTACGCTCCCGATAAGCGGCATCAACAGCAGATTGTCCGCCAGGGGAATAAGCGGCGTCGAAAGCTCGCGGAGCGCATCGCGCTGCGCATCAATAACCTGCTGTTGCAGCGCATCGCGCTCTTGCTCCGCTCGCTGCTGCTCAGTTAAATCGCGGGCAATAGTTGCCATCTTGCGCGGCACGCCCTCGGCGGTATGCACCGCAAAAACTGCCGCGTGTGCCTGTATCGTGCTGCCATCCCGCCGGTTATAGGTTACCTCACCGTTCCAGAAACCGTGCTGATACACGCTCTGGGCAATGGTTGCCATGTCCGTTTGCTCATAATTGATAAGCTCTTGAGACGTCAACCCGACCGCACTTTCATACCCCACCAGCGCACTGTAAGCACGATTGGCATACAGCAAACCAGTGTTGGATTTGCCATCGCCTACTTCCCCAATCGCTATGCCATCCGGCGCATGCTCAAATACCATCTTGAAGAGTTGCATCTCATCTTCCATGTTTTTGCGGTGGGTGATATCTGTCGCAATGCCGCCTACGGCATACGGCCTGCCCTCTTCGTCAACAATTGGAAACCCCTGTGCCAGGAATGTACGCGGTCCCTCCGGCGTGAGCAACACCTCTTCATTTTCCGTGGTTTTGCCAGAGGCAAGCACATCTTGATCGCCTGCCTGAAAGCGAGCAGCAACTTCGGCGGGCAAGATTTCGCTATCGGTTTTGCCGACAATCTCATCACGTGGCCTGCCAAAAATCGCCGCGGCTGGTTGATTGGCAAGCAGATACCGTCCCTCCGCATCTTTCACATAGACAATGGACGGCGTATTATCCAGCACACTCTGCAAAAACGCTTTACTCTGGCGCATGGCTGCTTCTGCCTGCACATGGCGCGTTATATCCATACAGATGCCTTCTATAGCCACCAGCGTGCCGCGCTCATCATACAATCCCTGGTTGGACTGAAATACCCAGCGTTCTTTGCCCTCCGGATCAATAATCTTGTATTCATACGTCGGGTCAACCTGTCCTTGCTGCAACGCGGTCCACTTTTCGCCAAAATAGTCGAGGTAATCCGGATGGACAATCTGCGCAATAAACCCCGGTGTATTGAGAAACGAATCGGCAGGGTACCCAAATGCTTCTTGCGCCATTGGACTAAAATAGTCATAGGTACCATCAGGGAAATTCATACGGTAAAAGGCGGCTTGCAGATTTCCGAGCAAGTCTTCCCGTATACGATAATATTGTTCCTCCAGTATCCTGTTTTGTTGTTTCAATGCGTCAATCTCGGCCTGCAATGCCACAACGTCTGGTGTGCTGTTCATAAAATTGTTTTCCCTTTGTTGAGTTATCCAAAAAGCATAGCTTCCATATTTTCGTACAAATATGCGACCGCTTGCTCTTTTGCGGCTACGCCGCCAACCCGATTGGAGGGGGGCACTTGCGGGAGAGTGAGGGAACCAGGTTCCCTCACACTCCCCTTTGGCGTGGGGTTTCTGTTTTTTTACGGCTACGCCGCAAAAAAACAGAAACCCCACCAGAATGGGCTGGCATGCTCTTGCGTGCGTTTTTTGCCTTGCACAAGCAAAGCTCACCCCAGGTGAGACCTGTTGAGAGCATACCCCAGACATCCACAGCAAAACTGTGGCACACGGTCGCGTGTGTTTTTGTCGTATGCAAGCGGTGTTCACTACCGGTGAAATCTGTTAAGGAGGCTCGCCTCAAAAAACGATACGCACAGGCTGTTTTCGCGCGAGAACACCCTGAGATAACCCGTCACGGACGGGGCGGATAGGTTTGCTGCCAGGGATGTACCCGCTCAAAGGCAGCACTGGCAGCCAGCACCACATCATCCGCAAAGCGACGCCCGACAATCTGCATCCCGATGGGCAAGCCATCTTCGGTCATACCGGCCGGTACAGACGCCGCCGGGTGGCCGGTGAAGTTGAATGGATAGGTCAGACACCAGCCAATCAGCGGGTCTACCTGCTCACCGTTGATTTCGGTTGGCCCGATGGTATTGCCATCACTGGCATTATCAAAAGGCGGAACCGCCAGCGTCGGTGTGACCAGGATATCGTAGTGCTCAAACATGTTCTGGAACGTATTGAACACGGTGGTGCGCAGAATACTATCCAGCTTATAGGCGACCACATTCAAGTCTTGCACCGCCTCGACCATCTGGATCAATTCGGGGGTCACCTTCTCGCGGTGTTCGCCCAGCATATCAATCCCCATCGCTTTGAATGTAGCAAAGACTTCAGCATAGAGCACACCAGCCTGACGCACCCAGAGCGCACTCATCTCCTGCTGCGAATGCTGCAAGCCTATCTCTACCTCCTCCACCGTGGCCCCCGCTGTCTCAAATGCCTTCACTGCATCGGCAATAACGCGGCTCACCCGCTCATCCACCGGGAATACATCCAACCGGGGGCTATAGGCAATCTTGAGACCACGGATAGAGCGACGGGTCGCGCCCAGATAATCCAGTGGCTCATGCGGCATACTCAGCGGATCGCGTGGATGCGGCCCGACAATAGTCGTCAGCATCAATGCAGCATCCTCGACCGTCCGTGTGAGCGGACCAGCACCAGAAAAAGGCGTGTGGGATATGAACGCATCCGGATCGGCCGCCGAAGCCACGCGCCCATAGGATGGTTTGATACCATAGATGCCGCTAAACGATGCGGGGATGCGGATGGCCCCGCCACCATCCGAACCCTGCGCCATCGCAGCCAGACCGTCCGCAACGGCAGCCGCGCTTCCACCGGATGAACCGCCGGCGTTCTTTGTCAGGTTGAAGGGGTTGCGGGTTGGGCCAAATAGCAGATTGTCCGTAATGCCCTTGTGCCCAAACTCCGGCGTATTGGTCTTTCCGAGCACAATAGCCCCCGCCTGCTCCATCCGTTCAATGTAGGTGGCAGTCTCATCGGGCACAAAATCCTTGAACACAACCGAACCCATCGTGTTGGGAACCCCGGCCTTGAAATCGAACAGGTCCTTGACCGCAATCGGGACACCGTGCAAGACGCCCAGTTCTGCACCAGCCATAACTGCCTGTTCCGCTTCGCGGGCACGCTGGCGGGCTTCGTCATGCAAGAGCGTAACGTAGGCATTGATATCCGTATTGCGCTGGTCTATACGTGCCAGGAACGCATCAACCACTTCGACAGGCGAGACAATCCGCTGGCGAATACGCAGGGCAAGCTCAGCAGCCGACAAAAAAACGAGGTCTTCGGACATGAGAAACTCCTCCTAACTTTTATGACGTCCGGTTGCTATTATAGTCCATAGTTGGAACTATTGGTCTACCGCAAAATAACCATTCCGCGATGAATCCTGGGATGACGATGACGATGATACCTTTGCCGATTTGAGCTAGGAGTGGGATGCACTGTCCTTGCGCTTTTTCTTGTTCTGTCAATCTAAAGATGATAAGAAACAGCAAGAACTCACTTTGAAACATGGCACCTCCTGGCGTTCCTGGCGTTCCTGGCGGTTGAAGTCCGAAAATCTGCAAAGGTAGTGGGATTCAATGCGCCAGGTTATTGCATCATTTCCTCCAGCCTCCTGCGCGGTGTGTGCTCCCCCTCCGGCTCCGCATAACCCATGCGAAAGGCGTGCTGCACTACTCCATCCGCCGCTGCGTGCGGCAACAGCTTCGCCAGTTCCTGCTTGAGTTCGGGCAGTTCCAGTGGCTGACTCATCGGATGAAAATGGATGCTGAGCAGCGTGGCCGTCAGCGCAAGCCGCTGATACACCTGCCCCACCAGCAACCGTGAACGCGTATCATCCGTCTGCGACGTAAGCACCGCCAGCACTGGCGAACTCATCAGCACCTCAGAATCCTTCTTCGCAATATTTTTGCCCAGATTGAGATGCGTCACCGCCAGTTGCCCCATCTTCGCCAGCAACCACGGCGACCCAAACACTCCCTGCCCGATCCAGTAACCCAGCTCCTCGCGGTAGGCAGGGTCCGCAAACTGCAACGCATCCCCCCGCGTCACAATCTCCTCCGCTTGTCGCTTGACATCATCATCATCCGTCATATGCAGCGTAATGCTCTCTTCAAAGATACCCTGCTCCAGACGGCGTAGATCATCCGCCGGAATAGGGTTGCCATCATACACCTTATGATTTGTATGGCGCGAGGGAATAGCCGCAAACAACGCCGGGTCGCGCAGGGGTTGCTCCTGCTCACCAGGAAAAAGAAACACCGTCGCCATATGCTCGCTCTTATCCGGATTGGGTAAGAGATCCACCTGATACCCATAGCCAAAATGCTCGGCCGCGATAAGCAAATTTTCCAGCGCACAGCCGATACTGATGTGCAATTCGCGCTGGTCCGCATCCGCCACCTTGAGCCAGCGCGACAGATCAGCAAACACATGCACCGTCAACTCATTGACCGCAAAAATCCACGGCTGCGTATTGTGGCTTGAGGGCGCAAGAAGAGCATAGCGCAGCAGAAAGCGAACTTTCTCCTCTGTCTGCGCCTCGTGTGGAAAATCCTGTTCGGTAATTTGCCAGGGGGTTTTCTTGGGATGAAACGTATCGGTCATCGGGGTCTCCTTCCATAACATCTGTCTGCAATAGCATGCACCAGGACTCAGTATACCAGAATCCAGTGGAAATGGTCCTGCCTGGAGTGGGGTTCTGAGATTCCCCCACTTGACAGAGCGCAAGACCGGTGTATACTTTCTTTTGTGCAACACATCACAAATATATTCACCAGGTTACTGCTATGAACATACGACGCGTTCTCTTATTGATGAGCTACATGCTCATGCTACCCACCTTGCTCCTGCTCCAAAACCCTATAGCGCAAGCATCCACCATCATGGTAGATTGTGGTGAGCAGCGCATCGAGCACCTGCTCCAGGCAATCCGCACCGTCAAAGAGCATGGCAGCATCACGCTCACGCCCGAATGCGTCTACACCATCAAGCGAGATAGCGACGAAGACGATTCAGGATTGCCCATCATCACTGGCACCATCACCATCAACGGCAACCATGCCACCATCGAACGCTCACCCACCTCGCCCGATGCCTTTCGCCTCTTCACCGTTGAGGGCGGAACGCTTACGCTGAACAATCTCATCTTGCAAGGGGGGCATACACGCAACGATGGCGGGGCAATCGCCAACAACCGGGGGACCATCAAAATCTCCAACAGTACCCTGCTCAACAACCGCGCAGAAAATGAAGGGGGCAGCGTCTATAACGACAATGGCACCGTCGAAATACAGGATTGTACCATTCTGGAAAACCGGGCGCAGTACTTCGGCGGGGGACTGGTTAATGCCAATGGAACGCTCAGCATCATCGGGAGTACCATCATCCTGAATGAAGCCGAATTTGCCGGTGGCATCTACACCTACGGCGGCGTAGTCAAACTCACAGATAGCACTGTGTTCAGCAACAAAGCCACCTATGGCGGAGGCGGCTGTACCATTGCAGGCGAAGTCGTACTGACTGGCAACAGCACTATCAGCGACAATCAAGCTACCGAATATGCAGGCGGCATGTGCAACTACGCCGGCACGATTAGCCTGCCCGAGCCAGGAACCATCTTCAACAACAACGCTCCCTATGTCCCAAACATTTACAACGCTGCAGGAGGCAAAGTAGTCATACACAAGCAAGACTGAATGAAGCCCAAAATCATCCCTCCTCTTCTTCCTCTGCTATGCGGCGCATTTCTTCCAACAAGGCCGCTTCAACCCGCTGATACTCAACAGTTACCCGATGCACAAGCTCCTGGGTTCCTTCCAGGGTATTATCAATGCCCTTCAACTCCAACTGCTCACTCATTTTCGAGAGAATAACTGCACCCACCTGTCCACTGAGCGACTTCAAAGAATGCGCAGCCTGCTGCATTTTCGGCAGTGCTTCTTCAGCCTGGGCCGTTTGAATAGTCGTAAGCCGTTCGGACATATCCGTCAGAAACGTATTGATAAAATCACGGGCTAATTCCACCCCACCTTTTTTAATCGTTGAAAGAAAATGGTGCGACCGTTCCGCGTCCAGCGGTGGAGCCGGCGGGTGCTGTTCCACGATTGTTTGCTGTTGCAACATACCTGCAGAGGGAACATACTCTGCGATCTCTGTTATCGTGCGCTCAGGACCAGAGGTAGCTTTATCTTCTTCTGCTTGATCTTTTGGCGGCGTCTCCACTGGTAATTCTTCAGGAACCAGCGTCTTGGAAGGCGGAACTCGCAGCAATGCCTCCGCCAACTCTTCAACATGTACCGGCTTACTCACATAATCATCCATGCCGGCCGCCAGACACCGCTCACGGTCACCTTCCATCGCATGGGCAGTGAGCGCAATGATCCAGGGCTGATTTTCTTCCAACTGCTTTGAACGAATATGCTGGGTAGCATCAATCCCATCCATCTCTGGCATCTGGACATCCATCAACACCACATCATACAACGTGTGCTCCACTGCATCCAGCACCTCCAGCCCATTCTTAACTATATCCACCCCATAGCCCATACTCTCCAGGGAATATTGGAACATCTTTTGATTGGCAAAGGTATCTTCTGCCAGCAGAATACGCAGGGGATGACGGCGGCCCAGGTCAGCATCAAAACCACCGCGCGAAGCAGGCTGTTTGACACGCACTGGCTGGTCAGTGAACAGACTAAACAGCGATTCATACAATGGAGCAGGCTTGACCGGGCGTGTAATCGAAGCTGCAAACACCAGTTCCTCGCTACGACTGGCTTCATACCACAAACGGAGAGAGATAATCAATATCAGCGGAAGATGATCATTTTGCGGAAACGAACGTATCTCCGTTGCCAGGTCCAACCCTTCCATTCGCGTCTTGTGAATATCCAATATCACCACATCAAAGTCAGACGCCTCTTGCCGAAGCCGCTCAAGAGCCTGATAGTCCGTCGTAACCACCTCTGGAATCAACCCCCAGAACTCCACGTAGCGTGTCAGCACCATGCGGCTGGTCGGTGCATCCCCTACAATCAAAACTCGTTTCCCTTGCAAAAGAGGTGACGGCTGCAAGAAAGACACATCCCCATCATCGTCAGTTTCAGGAGCAACCTTGTGGCTCACAACCGGCTGCATCATCAGCGTCACATGAAACGTTGAGCCAACACCCTGTTCGCTCTCGACCCACATTTTGCCGCCCATCATCTCAGCCAGATGCTTACTGATAGCCAATCCCAGCCCGGTGCCACCATAGGAACGAACATTGGACGTATCTACCTGCGAGAAAGAGAGGAACAGACGATCAATCGCTTCACGCGAAATACCAATGCCCGTATCACGCACCCTGAGATGGAGGCACATATCATCGCCAGTCAAACCAGAGCAACCTGCCTCACCTTCATGTTCACTGCGCAACACGTCTTTAAACGCCATGGCCTCCTCAAACAACGAAACGGAGACAAACACCTCACCTTCATCCGTAAACTTGACAGCATTACTCAAGAGATTGATCAATATTTGCCGCAAGCGCACCATATCACCCACGACCGTAGGAGGCACGTCGTCGTCAATCAAATAAGCCAGATCAAGACTTTTTTCCGCAGCTTTGGTAGCCAGCAAGTCGAGCGATTCTTCAATACAAGAACGGAGATCAAAAGGAGCCGGTTTCAACTCCATACGCCCCGCTTCAATCTTGGAAAAATCGAGAATATCATTAATAATCGAGAGCAACCCATCGCTACTGGTCAAGGCCGTATCTACAAAATCATACTGACGAACCGTCAGGTCAGTAGCCAGCAGCAAATTATTCATACCGATAATCGCGTTCAAAGGCGTGCGAATCTCATGGCTCATATTTGCCAGAAACTCAGACTTGGCACGCGTGGCGGCTTCAGCCGTCTCCCTTGCCTGACGCAGTTCTTCCTCTGCCCACTTCCGCTCAGTAATATCGCGGATGATCGAACTCATCATATAGCCTTTAGTAGTCTCAATCGGAAAACTCACTTGCTGCACAAACCGTCGGTCGCCATTGGCATGCTGAAACTCAAACTCCATCAACTGGTTCATCATCGTTGAATCACCGGTGGCATGGAACTTTTGCATATAGGCTTTGAAATACTCAAGCATCTCTGGCGTCTGTTGTTCTTCCGGCAACAATTGATAGAGGATTTTCCAACCAGGTTGCCCCACCGTCTCAGCACGCTTCAACCCACAAATTTTTTCTGCCCCAACATTCCATTCGATGATAACGCCATTTTCATCATTCAAAACAATCCCATCATAGGATTGCTCAATCACACTACGGAACTTATGTTCACTCTCCCGCAGATCCTCTTCTGCCTTGACCCGCTTGGTAATATCTTCATTTACCGAAACAAAGTGCGTAATCACCCCATGGGCATTGGTAATAGGCGAGACCGACGCCGAATCCCAATACAACTCACCATTCTTCTTGCGATTGCAAAACAACCCACGCCATTCTTGCCCGGCCGTAATCGTCTTCCACAACTCCCGAAATTCCTCAACAGGCGTTTCGCCAGACTTGAGAATGCGCGGATTTTGCCCCACCGCCTCCCAGAACGTATACCCTGTGACCTCGGTAAAGCGCGGATTGACATACTCTATGGTGCCGTTGGTATCCGTAATAATAATGGTATTGGGACTTTGCTCCACCGCCCGGTAGAGCTTGCGTATCTCAGCCTCATTCTTATCCAGCAATTGTTGCACCTGCGCCCGGTGGATGGCAGCCCCAATAATACCAGCCGCCGCTCGTATTGCATCAATCTCCGAGGCCGACCAGACATGCTGTCTCCGCATATCATCAAACCCGATAAACCCCCACCAGGAAATACCCACAAAAATCGGCATAATCGCCAGCGAAGCAACCTGCTGTTTTTCCAGGATACCCTGTTCCTGTTCCGGGAAAGCCTCCCGAACACCATACACTGGCTCTCCCTGCTGCAAAATCTCTTGCCAGCGGGCAAGCCCTGCCTCCTCATAGGAAATTTTCTGAAACGCGTCAACCGTAGCCTGGACGTTATCGTCCTCAGCGGTCCATCCATACCGCTGAGACATGACGAATGCGCCTTCTTCGGTAAGCTGATTTTCAAAGACATAGACCCGATCAACATCAGCCGCAGAGCCCAACTGCTGCAAAAAGGCTTTGATCTGAACTTGCATGCCACCGGCCGCTTTCAGGAACTGCTCGGCAGCAAACGCCACCACATTCAAGATTTTGCCCCGTCGGTACAGTTCCTGCTCTGTCGTTTTCCGCTCTGTCGTATCGGTATATGTTCCCGAGACACGTACTGGCTTCCCATTTTCATCCCGCACCGCCATGCCCCGTTTGACCACCCAGCGCGTTGAGCCATTTTTATGCACCATCCGATGCTCAATCTCAAAGTGCGGAATATCCTCTTTGAGATAGGTTTCGAGGGCAGTCATCACCCGTTCGCTGTCCTCTGGATGAATATGCCGGTTCCAATCATCGAAATCATTCGCAATCTCGTCATCCCTATATCCAAGCAGAGCTTTCAGATTGGGGGAAATATACAGCGCATTCGTCTCCGGTCTCCAATCCCAGACACCCAGGCGGGCAGAACCAACCGCCAGATCATACCGCTCCTTACTGATCCAGACCTCTCGTTCTGCCTTTTTGCGCTCAGTAATATCTACATAAGAAACCTGGACAGCAGGTTTTCCGTGATAATGCGAAGGGGAGCTAAACACCTCCAGCCAATACTCGCTTCCATCTTCATGCGACACGCGAAACTCATACCGTTGGGGAAGCGAATCGCCCTCCAGATATGTGGAAAAAAGCTGCCAGACCATATCACGGTCAGTAGGGTGGATACGGGCATAGATATCTTCGGTCGTCAACAACCGTGCATCTTCGTAACCATTGCCAAAAAATTCCCAGGCCATGCGATTGGCAAAAACGATCTGCTGATTTTGCAGAATAAGCACCGCTTGGAACGAATAGTCTATCATACCACGGTAGGTATCTGACGCATCCAGACCATTGGAAAAGGATAATGCTCCATTGGACTGCCGCAAAAGGTTGGCATGAATCTCGTAAAGCTGTTCACTTATCAAATTCGTCGCCTCATCGAGAACCTCTTCCAGCGATTGCAACAACTCCATGCCTTCCACCGGATTGTCAAGAACAAACGGCCTGCTTGCCGTCAAAATACCCCGACGGATAAGATTACAATAGTTGAGCAGAATCCTTTCGGCATCAAATGGAAGCGGAAACGAACGTTGATTGGACGCAAGCACTGTGTCGCGTAGCATCGTCACAAGTGGCGAAGCATGACCCTGCTGAAGCGCATCACGCAATGCAGCAACAAGATGCTGGATAGTCTCTTGCTGCTGCTCAATTGGGCTGTTTGCGAAATCCAGGTCTTGCTGTTGAAACAACACGTGCAGACCAGCGAAGAGGTGTGGGTTTAGTTCATCAAGATATTGCAAAGACAAACTCATAGGCTACAGGCCCTATCAAATATTGGCTGAAACAACAGAAACGGCTTTAGCTCAAGAACGAAGAAAGACCAGAATGGAAGCCTCACATCTCACTACATTTTTTACGATTTGCTTCTATTCTAACACAATCTTTCAAGAAAAATATCCCCCTTTCTAGGATTTATAGTAGAAACCGGGCATCAATGCTTTTTGCAGACAAAGCGCACACCATCTTTCCTTTTCGGGCTTTTTTTGGCGAATGCAACAGACCGCATCCTGAAGCATTCCCGTTCACATCTTTTTCACAAGTTTACGGTATACTATCCTCAATGGGGCTGTGTCCCCTCAATGGGTGTCACTTGTGGGTGTGTGCGGGAACCAGGTTCCCGCACGCTCCC
>CAYFVX010000053.1:0-11201 GCA_964346425.1 uncultured Chloroflexaceae bacterium
TGGAGATAAAGAGACATCCCTATGCCTCAATAACTCTTAGGTTGACGCATATGGGACACAAGTCCCCTCGCAACCCCATTCTGGTGGGGTGTGTGCGTTTTTCGACGAAGTCGAAAAACGCACACACCCCACGGGAACATCCCGTCCACGATGTTTCGTGGTGCTACCTTTTTGCGGCAAAGCCGGCAAAAAACAGACACCCCACGCGAAAGGGGAGCGTGAGGGAACCTGGTTCCCTCACGCTCCCACAGGTGACACGCATTGAGGGTATTGGTCCTTCCATCCATGGCGCAGACGCTTGTGAGTCTGGGGGTTGATTTGAGTGGTATTGTTACGCGTGGGAGTTTGCAGACGGGCATGGCGTATGCGTTCAGTGTGAATGGGCGGAGCGTAGGAGCGTAGGAGCGTAGGAGCGTAGGAGCGTGGGGTTTGTGTTTTTTGCAGCGAAGCCGCAAAAAACACAAACCCCACCAGAATGATGAGTGTGAGGGAACCTGCTTCCCGCATACTCCTACAGGTAACACCCAATGAGGAGTGGTTTCGGCGAAGCCGAAACCACTCCTCATTCCATTCCTAACCGTTACTTTTGAATGACTGGCAAATACACCGGTCCCGGTCCATCTGATTGTGCGGTATCGTCAATTGTTGTCAGCACATACTCGCCTGTTGCGCTGACCTGTGCGCTGAGCGTGCGCGTGCTCGCACTCAACACCACATCGCCAAAGGTGTAGGGACCTTCGACTTCCACCCAGGCAGTGCCATCGTGATAGGAGAGCTTGAGGCTATCCTGATCCAGGCTATCGTCAAAGTTCAGCAGCAGTTCCACCGCCGTATTGAAAGTGAAGCCCGGTATGGTAGCCCCATTTCGCAATGCCTGCAAGGTGAATGCCCGACCAGCAAACGTCATTCCGGTATTCAGCGCATGCTGTGGGGCCTCCAGCGGCGTATAGGCAATCTGCACCGGCTCATCCACGGCACCGGCCGGGATAGTCAGCCGCAGGATATTGCCATTGGCATCCACAAAATCAAGCACGCCACCATCGCTATCCACCATGCCTGGCTCCAGCCCTTCTTTCAACTGGATACCAATACTCTGCTGGCCGGAAACTGCACCAGCCGCATTGCTCACCGTGACGCTGATGGTCTTTGTCCCACCAGTTGCCCATGCATACGTCGGTGTGGCAGTGCCCTGGCCGCTGGCGGGAGCGGGAGACCAGGTATAGTTCAGCGGCGTTGTGACGTGTTGCGGGCTGACAGTGGCGGTAAACTGATACGAGTTGTTGACTACACCGCTCGTCGGGCCAGCTATGGTGACCGCTTCCGGAGCTACCCCCATTGAGCCAGGTGGCAGGCTGAGAACGATAGTGTGGCTCGCCACCACCTCGCCGGCTTTGTTGCTCACCGTGACCTGCACCTGCTTCGTGCCTTCATTGCCCCAGATAAACGTTGCCCGGTCAGTGGTCGTGCTGCTATCCCTAGTGACAACCGGAGACAGGTCGGTTGCCTCCCAGGTATACGTCAGCGGCACCGTTACATCCGCGGGCGTAACGGTGGCGGTGAACGTGTACGATGAACCAACATCGCCGCTTTCCATGCCGCTTACCGTGACCGCAGCAGGCGCGGTATTGACCGCACCAGCTTCAACCAATAGCGTAAAGCTGGTGGTGCTGGTACTACCTGGATTTTCCGCCGTCACCGTCACGACTTTCGTGCCAACTGTAGCCCAGCCAAACGATATGGTATCGGTCAGCTTTGTGCTGGCGTTATGGGACACCGGCGAGAACTCACTGGCTTCCCAGGTATACGTCACCGGCGTTGTGGCATCGGATGGACTGACCGTCGCGGTGAAGCTATAGGTCTCATTCACCCGACCACTGGCTGGCCCATCAATTGAGACAGCGGTCAGTGGCCGTGCGATATTCACCTGCACCGTCTCAGTCACCTCAACCGATCCCTGCACGACAGAGACATTGACCTCTTTGCTGCCGGGCGTGTCCCATGTGAAGTCGGCAGCATTTTCCGCGTTTTCAACCGATGGATTGAATACCTCAGTCTGCTCACTGGCGTTCCAGGTATAGTCCAGCGGCAGTGTCACATCGGCGGGCGAAACCGTCGCGCTGTAGGTGTAGGTCTCGCCGATAACACCCCAGGTCGGGCCGGTGATAGCCACGCTTTGTGCGGCGATGTCTTCGCCCTCGCTGGCGGCGCGGCGGCCACTCGCAGCACGGCGGCCACTCGCAGCACGGCGGCCACTCGCAGCACGGCGGCCCTGCATGCTCCATTCAGAGAAGTGCTTGAGCCGGACCGTGATAATCTTGTTCTCCGCATCCACCGAAACGCCTGAGACCGGAATCCACTGTTCCAGTTTGGTTGAGTAGTAGAAGGCAAACAATCCGACCGTTTCCTGGTCTGGCTGTGCCACATCTTCTGCCAGTTCGCGCAGTTGCTGGTCGGTGTAGCGGAAACTCACCGAGACATCACGCAGGAAGTCGGCGGTGATTTTCTTGCCGGTGTTGGCTTCAACCACGGTGAACTCGTAGCCAATGTTGACAATGCCATAGCCCTGTCCACTGGCATTCTGGTACACATTGGGCGCATAGAGCAGTCGCAATTCTTCAACATCGCTATCAATGGCATTGGCGGGAATGTTGACCTCGGTGCCATTCGGCAACGTGATATTGATGCCACGAGAATTCTGGAAGCTAAACGATTTGGCTTTGGGCAAATCTTCCTGCCGCCAGAGCCGCAGGTTGGGACCTTTGAAAATCGTCTCGGCCGTATTTGCTGAGGTAAAGACTGTGCTGGCCTGCCCCAGATAAAACTCGGTGCCGAGCGGCTGATAGGCGGCACGCAGTTGCCAGTCAATATCCGGGCTGCTGGCAAAGTCAATGATGTAACATCCATGCTCGTCTGAGTAGGTGCTCAGCGATTGTCCATCGCCATTGGCGGCAGAGACGAAGACGTTTTCAACCGTTGTGCGGGTGTTTTCTGCAAAGACCTGCCCGACCAGCACCTTATCCAGCGCACGCACTTCCAGTTGCAACGTGTCGGTGGGTACCTCGCCCGGCAGCAATAGGGTAAACGGCGGCGGCAGGTAGCCACGCTCCGGTTCAACCAGCGCATCTACCGTTACCGATATCCCGGTGGTAAACGTTGGCACGCCACAACTGAATACCCCCTCCTCATCCGTGGTACACCAGACGGAAAATTGATGCTCTGGTGGCACAGATGGTTCGGACGAAACGAGCACGTCTACATCTGCCAGATGTTGTATACCGTTGCTATCGGAGATAACGACGGTCCCGCCTACTGACAGGTTGGTCAGCGCAAAGAGGGTGAAGTCCTGCGTTACGGTTCCGCCATCGGCAACACTTACTTCTTCTGCCAGTGGCGGTGATTCCAGATAGTCTTCTGTGTCCCACAAGCGGTACGTCACCTTCCAGGTGCCAGCCGCAACTGACAGGCTGTAGGTGCCATCCTCCTCAATCATCGCATACTGCTCGGCGGCTGGCATACCGATGGGGGAGGCTATCACTTCCCCGGACAATCCAGTGACCGCATTCTCTTGCTCATCGCGCAGGGTTCCGTTGATGGTCGCTGTATGCTCTTGAACCGTCAGCGTCACGGTGGCACGCGTCATCTCATCTTCATCGTCGGTACTTTCTGCCACCAGCTCTGGTTCCTGCTCTTCCATAAAGGAATAGCCGATACCCGACATCATACGCAGGCCAACCAGGACATCGGTATCGGGCAAGCCCATCTCAAACATACCAGCATCATCTACCCAGCCAAAGTTGAGTGGTTCTTGCTCGGTGGTGCGGCGGGCATACGCATCGGCAACAAAAGCCAGATCGACTGCATTGCCTTGCTGGTCAACAATTTCGCCTTCCAGCCAGACAGCGACCTCTTCTAGCGTGATGTCATGCCGCACGGTCTCACCCTTGACCGCACGAACCTCCGCCGGGCTGGATTGCAAGTACATGAGTTCATCCGGGTTGGAGTTGTTGGGCCACACCTGCACCTGCCAGTAGCCATCCGCTACGCCCAGGTTGTAGGAGCCATTATCGTCGGTGCTGGTGTAGGTCCAGGAGCCACCGCCCGGTTGCCATGCTTCCACGAAGACATCGGCTACTCCTTCATTATCCTGGTCGGTGACGCTCCCTTTGATGAACGCATCGCGTGCTGCCAATCGGATATCACCCATGTTTTTGTTACCATCAACCCGCAACGGATTGATGGCCGGCGACAGGTAGTTCGGGTAAACATCCGTGTCGAGCCAGACCGCAACGTTGTAGGTGCCAGCCGGCAACGGAATAGTAAATTGTCCTGTGCTCTTGACCGCGCGGAAGGTGTAGAATGGGAACTCATCATAGCTCCACACATCCACATACATCGTCTCAGGCTCAATAGCGAGCGCAGTACCATCCGGCTTGACGATTCGCCCGGTCAGGGATGCATCTGGCGTCTCCACGCTGAAATTAACCGTTGCCTCTTCGCTGTCGTTGGTATCTGCAAACTCGACCTCTTCGGGGTATTCGTTCCAGACCCAGGGGGTCTCTGGCCCAGGATAGAGGCCAACTTCCCAGACGCCACCTGTCACGTACAGGTCATACGTCCCATCGGATCTGATATCTACTTCGACAAAGGTTCCGTCCTCGTTCCAGGCACCGACACGTCCAGCGGTGGCAGGATTGCCATCCTGGTCCGTGACCGTGCCAGCAATGCGCTTGGAGAATGTGCCGGCCTGAATATCGCCAACACTCACTGGCGTGCTGCCATCGTATTCCACCTGAATCGGGTCAGGGTTGGGATACTCTTGCGAGAAGAGTTCAAATTCCAGCGTATACGTACCGGCGGGCATGTTCTGGAAGCTAAATTCGCCATTGCCGGTACTGAAAGCGTAAAACTCCTCATCATTATCCGTGGCGATGACCCAGGGATAGAAGACGGGTTCGCCGGAGGGTGCAAGCACACGACCGGTGATAGCCGCTTTCTTCAGCCTGAGCACCGGGTCGGTGATGTTGCTGTTTTCAACCAGAACCGGTATGCTGGCAGACGCTTCCAAATCCCAGTACCTTTCATCGAAGGGTGGTTCGGCGTAAATATCCCAGGTACCAGGCAAGAGATGGGTGAACGTAAACGTCCCCGTGCCATCGGAGAGCGTATAGTCAAAGAAGCCATCTTCGTGTTCGGCATAGACATAGGCATCTGGTGCTGGACTCTCATCCGGAGCTTGCACCACCCCCCGCACCAGCACGGGGTTGCGCAGAGCGAGCACGCCAGACGGGAAGGTGCCACTGTCGGAGTCTACCATCATTTCGGTCGTCAGCGAGGGTGCATAGTCAGTGCCATTGTTCTCGTTGTACCACCAGGAGTCGGCGTACACTTCCCATGTACCGGAGATGTATGTGGTGATGGTGAAATGGCCCGTCGGATCGGTTGTGTCCCAACCCCACTCACCTGCGGCGTAATTGTCGGCATAGACATCAACACCAGCCGCCGGCGAACCATCTGGCAACTCGACCGCACCAGTGATTTCAATATCGCCATAGGAAATGGTCTGTTCCGTCAAGGTTATCGGGATGGAACGAGTAATATGTTCCCCAAATGCAAGCGTCTGACTGTACGTATCCGAGAAATAGTTGCCGGAGCCATCATCTGCGTACAGCCACCAGTCACCCTCGGTCATAAAGGTGAAGGTAAAGACGCCAGTCGCATTGGTATAGGCATCCAGGTATTCCTCTCCATCATAGTTATCCGCATAGACAAAGGCATCACCAGCCGGTGTCCCGTCTTCATACACGACGGTGCCGGTCAGGAAGGCCGTGCCATTGCCCATGTTCGATGGTTTTTCAACGTCGTTGCTGGATACATTGAGCACCAGTGGTTGGTCGAGGGTAAGATTTTCGCCCTCTGCCAGTGTGCGCGTAACGGTATCGGAAGCAAATGCCCAGTTGGAGGAATAGGCATAGACTTCCCACTCACCGGCAGTGAGATTGTTCAGGGTAAAGTTTCCATTTTCATCGGTCTCAAAGTAGGGCAGCAATTGTCCCGTTCCCCAATTATCGCCACTCACATTGGCGTAGGCGGCTGGGGTGCCATCGTTATAGACAACTTTGCCGCTGATGCTACCATTGCCGCTCGGCGACGTACCACTATCCTCCGGCAAGAGCAATGACTCAGGAAGGGTTGCCTGTTCACCATCTGCAAGGGTATAGTAGACGGAGTTGGAGTAGGCGACTGCGTCACTTGCCCAGATTTCCCATTCACCGGCGGACAGCGTAGTCATCGTGAATGTCCCGGTCTCATCGGTCCAGACGGTGTCAGACCATTCAAACAGTTCAGTATTATATGCATCCACCTGCACATTGGTGGCTGGATCGCCACTGGGGTCATAGAGCACTTCGCCAACGATCTGGCCGGTACCGCTCTGCATGATGCGCACGTCGCCATCGTCAGTTTTCACGGGCGCACCATGTTGCTGCGCCGTCACACGCTGGCTCCGTTCTTCCAGGGTAGCCGAGCGAGCAGCCGCCGCAGTAATCTCTGCCTTTCGGCTGGCTTCGGCCTGCTGCAGTAGCCGTTGCTGGCGAGCCTGCTGTGTTTGCGCACGGGCTTCTTGCGCATCCTGCGCTTCCACTATCTGGCTGGAGGTGACGCCCGGTCCAGATGCCCCAGCCGTGTAGCGACGTTCGCGTGGTGGGGTGCTCGTGCGAGAACTCCTTCCTTCCTGTGCTGCGGCATCGAGGCAGACCTGCGCCACTGGAATTTCCTCAATTTCTTCGGCAGGACGCGGCAGGACGCAGATGTGCAGTTCACCGACGTTCAGTTTGCCGTCGCCTGTAGCGTTGGCAACCGTGTCTTTGAGCAGCAACCGCCATGTTCCCTGGCTCCGTCCGCCAGCCAGATTCGCCAGTGGTTTTGCGGGTTTATACGCCAGCGTGCTGCCATCATCGTTGGCACAGGCGGCACCCGGTGGATAGGCGTTTGCGGCATCATCTGCAAAACTGAGCGCAATATCCGCAGTGGCGTTCTCGCCCTGACAATCACCTTCTTCTAGCAACGGAATATCATCACCAGCCGGGTTGCGCAAGCCAATCTTATAATGGTCAAGATTGCCTTGCATGCTCAAGGTGATGGCTGCACTGGTCACGAGACCATCATCTTCTGCTGGAACGATGATGGCGGCGTCAATGCCGGCCTGTCCGTCATTCGGGATATCCATCGGCGTTTCAAAGCTATAGGTATTGCACACTTCGTTCTGGCTATCCGCCAGGATGAAGGTAGCCGTCACGCGTTGCGAGTTGTCCATACGCAGCGAACAATCGCCGCGTCCGCCGCATGCCCCCTTCCAGCCGGCAAAGAAAGAACCGCTATCGGGAGCTGCTTGCAGGGTAATCGTTTTGCCCTGGGCAATACTCTCATCACAATCACTGCCACCACTGACACAGGTGATACCAGCCGGAGTTGCGGTTACCGTTCCTTTGCCATCCCCGTCGGTGCCAACCTTGAGCATTTGCTTCTTCGCAAAGCGGGCAACCACTTCCTGCGGACGGTCCATTGTCAGGTCGCAGGTGGCACTGGAAGCATCTGTACATGCACCTGCCCACTCGACAAACACCGAGTCTGCGGCTGGTGTTGCTTGCAAAGACACCGTGCTGCCGGCAATATACGTATTGGAGCATTGCGAGCCACAGCGTATCTTGTCGTTGCTGGTGCTCTGCACCGTGCCATCACCGCTCCCCTCCTTCTTGACTGAAAGTGCCTGCGTGCCCATAGGTGGACGCGGTGGAGCATATGACAGGGTTATCTCGTTCTTGAGGTCAGGCTCTTGAAAGATGGTCTGGTTCCAGCGGCTTGTTTTTAGTTGCAGACCAATGCTGGCATTTGTGCCCCGGTTGCGCTGGGCACCTGTGCAGGCGTCAAAATCCACATCTTTGTAGTTAAACTGGACTTCGCCTTTCTCGTGCAGCACCACCTGGAAGGTTATCGTGCCAGTGCATTGATAGCCGGTGATATCCTTCCACTCAATAACCACCTTGCGATTGGGCGCACTCCCCAGCACCTGCCACAAAACCTCGGAACCTTGCAGATCATCCCAGAAGGGGGCGATAATCACGCCTTCTTCAAAGGGGAGCTTGCGACCTTTCCAGGGATACTTCACGGTTGCGAGTGTGGTCAGGAAGCCATTCCGGTTGACATTCAGGCTACTGATTTCGACATCAGGCAGCAACCTGATAGGAAAGCCCCAGTTGATCTCGGACATGAGAGATTCTTGGGCTGTGCTGGCGGTATTGGGTGAAGGTCCCAGGTTTTCCCAGACAGCAGGATTGACTGTTGCCATGCCGAGTGCTTCTGGTCCCGTTGGCTGGTTGGTAGAAAACTCGCCCGACGTTGCGGTTGCAACAGCACGGCGCATGAGTATCGCAGTATTATTCTCGACCCATGCTTCATTTTTGCTGACGGTGGAGATGACACCGGGCAATGTTTCCAGACCAATGAACGCATTCGCGCCTTTGCTTTCTTCTTCTGCACACGAGGTGTCTTCTTCCAGGATGGTGTCTTTGTAGTTGTAGAGCACATCGCTCTTGTCTTCAAACAGCACCATCTGGAACGTTACGTTTGAGCTGGTGCAACTGTTCCAGCGGTCGAGGTTACGCCATTCGATGACCAGTTCACGGTTGGGCGCAGCACCGAGCACCTCCCAATAAACATCGCTGGCTTCGGTGCCTCTGGCTGCAAGTTGTCGGTCATAGAAGGGAGAGAGGATAGTGTTGCCGTCCTGCAACTCGACTTTGCCTGTGTGATAGACCGTCAATGGGTCATCCACTTTGAAGTCTTTTTTGCCAATCGTAAAGGCAAATGGCGCATTGATAGTTGTCGCTGGCTTGTTGGAATAGTCCATCTCCAGACGAGTGGCTGCGGCGGTTAGTTCACGCCAGTTGTAGGTTGTCCTGGCGGCACCATAGGAGGTAGCCTCAACAAAGCGCACCATTTTCTTATCTTCAAACGCATTGGAGAATTCCAGCTCATACCAGCCGGGTTGTGCGGGGTCGAAGAAACCACCATAAATACCATCACCCGCCACTTCGTCATACTTGTTCGTGCTTGCGTTCGGGTCACCGTCATCTTTCAGTTCAATGACCTGGTTGCCGGGTTTGACGGTTACCTTGACCACGCCACCCGGTTTGGCACACTTGGCGTGGATAGCCTGCAAAAGCACTGGCTCACCCACTGGCGTAACCTGCGCAATCACTTCACCCTTTGGCTCCATGATGCCAAAAGCCCGCTGGTTCTCGCAGGTGAGCGAACCATACGCATCCAGCCGTTTACCCACGATGGTTTTGCCCTCGAATGCAGCTTCAGATTTTCCACCGGCGAGCAGCAAGTTGCGGATTTCCCACCATTTCAGGTCGGGATTGTGCGCTTTGAGCAGCGCGGCAACGCCGGTTACGTGCGGGGCTGCCATTGAGGTACCGTACTTTGTTCCATATCTATCCTGCTGCTTATCGGACGGCAGAGTGCTGAGGATGTCAACACCCGGTGCAGAAAGAGCGACTGTGCCACGTCCGTAGTTGGAGAAGGATGCCAGTTTTCCATCCTTCCCATGGGCAGCGATGTCTATCACGTTTGGCAACAATGGGCGGTCGGTAGGACGCTTGTCATTGTTGTTTGTTTCGTTGCCGGCCGCCCCGACGAAGAGAATATCAGCAGCCTGCATTGCCTTGATAGAATCTGTCTCTGCCTGGGAAGGCGAGCCATATCCACCATAGCTATTGTTGGATGCAACAATGGGGACGCCGTTCTGTTTCAAATCGTGCAGGTATTTGTTGCAGTCTGTAACGTCGCTGGTGGATCCGTTGCCGTTTTCATCCAGCGCACGGCAGGAAAGAATGCTGACCTGCTGATTGACGCCAACCACACCTTGCTGGTTGTTGCCCACTGCGCCGATAGTACCGGCGACGTGGTGGCCGTGGTCTTCGCTGGTCAGATCGGGCATCGGATCGCCATCATCGTCTGCCATATCAATGCCGTGGCAGTCATCAGTGTAGCCGTTGTTGTCATCGTCTACACCGGCCGTACCGCCACACTCTGCGCTATTGCTCCACATATTGGCGGCAAGGTCTTTGTGGGTATAGTCCACGCCGGTGTCCACGACCGCCACCACCACGTCACGTTTGCCTTTGGTGATGTTCCAGGCATCGGGCATATTGATGCCCTTATCCCCGTGTAAGCCCCAGAGATCGCCATATTTGGGGTCATTGACGGGCGGGTCTTCCAGTGCATAAACCAGATAATCTGGCTCGGCATACAGCACCGTATTTTCCTGCTTATACAGGTCAACTGCTTCGGTAACATCCATGCCACGCGGCAGTTCAACCAGATCCAGACCATCTATAAACCCATCGTAGTCCTTGATCCTGGTCGTGCCAAACCGCGCGTGGAGACCATCGCGTGCCTGCCGTGAGCGGGCGCGGGGCTGGAAGCGCACCAGTATCTGTCCCTCCACATATTCCGGCTGCGAACTGGCCGATGGCACATCGGGCGAATTGCCTCCTGGCTCCTGGGCCTGAACAAAAGAAACCGCCGGAGCAAAGCTCCCGGCGATGAAAACAACCAGCATCAACCAACTCACAAGACTCCATACCCTGCGGTAGAAAGGTGAACGTTTGGAAAGACGGGACATTGAAATTTCCTCCTTAACAAAGTGGTTCAATAGATTTTTGGACAGGTTGCGAATAAGGGTTCTTACATGTTGTGGTAAATGACCTGAACGAAGCAGATAAGCAAATCATGCTGTACTACAAACGAATAGCACAGGTTGAACACCAATTCGGTGTGTGAGGGCATTCCCCTCTGCTGGCCTTCCCTACGGGCGAGGCTCTTTGAGACGAAGACCAGAGATTATTAAGTTGAAACCGTTCTCTCAGAAAAACAGGGACTTGCGTATCTTCCGTCCTGTGGTAAAGCACGGGCCATTGTAGCAAAGCTGCGTGCATTATACCTTAACATTCCGTTGCAGTAAAATCATTTTCGCCATGCGCAAAAGTCGTGTACAAATAGGGGGACTGGGGGACATAGTTCCCCAGAAAACCCTTTGTTGTGGTATTTTTTTCGGCTTCGCCGAAAAAAACACCACAACAAACAGGTCTGGTGCAATGCACCAGCAAAACGTCCTACCGGAGAGCATTTATCTCCAC
>CAYFVX010000054.1:0-11137 GCA_964346425.1 uncultured Chloroflexaceae bacterium
AATGAAAAAAACTGCCCGAATCTTTGCCCGGATGTCCGGACTTTGCGCCCTTTGCATCTTTGCGGTTCGTTGAACTCATTACCCGAATGAGGTATCACGTTGACAAGATGCTCTTGTCGCCAAGAAAGAAAAGGATGCTTGCATATGGTGTACCAATCGTGGAGCAACCACACACTCCGTTCTCTGTTCGTTTTCACGCTTATCCTGCTTGTGCTCTGTTCCAGTTTCATCACTTCCTCCACCTCACCGCCCGCTTCTGCCCAAAGGTGAACCCCGTTGATTCCCCAAAATCCCCAGACATCCCTTGTCCAACGACTCTCTTGATGTATAATGCATAGCAAGAACATGTTGAAAGAACGGCACAAAGCAAACTCCTGCCGGCTAGAGATAGTGCCCGACGGAAAGAAACGGACGAACGGACCATGATTACCCTGAGCGTTGATGGTCAGCAACGCGCCCGTGAGACCCTGAAAAAGGTGGATCAGGCAATAACGGCTGACCTGGAACTACAAGAGAACATACAGGAACAGGCAAAACAATTCCGCGATACGTTCTTCGCCACATTTGAAGTGATTGAGCGCGAGAGCCTTTCGCTGGAGAATATCCTGCTCAAAATGCAACGGGTGGATGTCAACCAGTTGCAGGTGACAAATAAAAAACATACGCCCTTTCTGCTGATGCTCGACCCGGAACTCGCCTATCATCCCAAACCAGTGGCAAGCGAGCAAGGACCGAGCGAAAGCAAAGCCCGCACCGTGCTGGAACTGGCTGCCCGCATGTTTGCCATCTATGAACCACCCCAGCAGGGGTTGCTGCGCTCCTATACCATCTTTGGCGATGGCTCCTGGAAACGCACAATCTTTGCCGTGGGCAATGATGGACGGCTGACTGCGCATAGTGCGCTGGCTCCCAATTGCAGCCCGGATGTGATGGTGCTGGAAGCGATAGACCTTATCAGCAAAGCCTGCACGCTGCACCCGACATGGAGCGACCTTGCGGCAATCTCGGATACGTTGACCGCCGACAAATTGCGCGACCGGAGCATTGCCAAGATGTATCTCACGGGCAGATGACGACCGAATGGATTGGAGACCGGTTTATGAGTAGTATCTTTTCCCCCACAACAACTGTTGCACATGAACCTGCACAACAGGAAAGAGCAACTACATACGAAACGTCCGAAAACAATGAGAGACTGAATCTCCTTGTTCCCGCAGACCGACCTGACATTGATGCTCTTGAGACAGAGGATGAGACTCCCGTGGACAATATTTTTTCTGCCAAACAGCAACGGCTGCTGGTTGAATCGCTCTATAGTTCCTGGAAGCCTGCTGACTCCAATCGTTCATTTCTTGCAGATGCAAACATCGGCCTCTTTTTTACGGTAAAACATCCCCCGCTTGTGCCTGATGTATTTCTGAGTTTTGATGTGCAGATTGGCGAGGACTGGTGGGAAAAGCACAATCGCTCCTATTTTATGTGGGAGCATGGCAAGCCACCAGAAGTTGTCATTGAGATTGTTTCCAACACAAAAGGGCAAGAATTAGACCGAAAGTTGCAGGAATATGCCCGGATCAAAGTGCTCTATTACGTTGTTTTCGATCCGATAAACCAGTTGGAAGAGGGCGTCTTGCGCATGCATAAGTTGGAAGAAACCACGTATCGTGCTATGAAAGAAGACACATGGATGTCGGGCATCGAATTAGGTTTGACGCTTTGGGATGGCACGTATGAAGGGTATGCTGGTCAATGGCTCCGCTGGTGCGATCAGGCTGGCAATGTTATTTTGACGGGAGCTGAACGTGCAGAACAAATGCGTGCTGAACTGGATACCATGATGCAACGGGCCAGCAAGATGGCAACCAGACTACGCGAATTGGGAATTGACCCGGACGAATTGTAAACCTTATGCCACGACTACTCAAAAAAACCACCTCACCGCTACCGCCCCGGCACGGAGCTTTTGTCGGACGCGCACGCGAACGCCAGGAGTTTCGCAGCAGCGTCGCGTATGTGATGGGCATAGAAAAGCCACCTGGCGGCAACCCCTACTACCCACATCTCTTTCTAATCCACGGGGAAGATGGGATGGGCAAAACTGCCCTGCTGCGTCAATTTCTGGCGACTGCCACCCAGGAAGGCATCGCGGAAAAACGCATCCTTCATGTTGACCTGACAAACCAGCGCATGAGCGCACCAGACATGCTGACAGAACACCTGGCGCAGACAATCCAGCAGCACTACCCGCGCAATAATCGCCACTATCGTCAGGCATTAAGCCGCTACGAGGAATTGCTGCCACAGTTTCAAGCACTGAAGCGACAATGGCAACACTGGACAACCCTGCGCAACCACCGCGAGCAAGACCTCGAAGCGATTGTGCAGACGCACTACCGCACCGCCCGCGCCCCGGATGTGCAGCGGGCAGGCTTTGGCAAACTGCATGAACCTGCGCATATTGAGATACAGACGGCCTGGGCAATGGAAGGACTGGCGGATATCCTCGGCTGCCACCGTAACACCGGCCGGCTGCCCGTTTCCTTTGATGACCTGCTGCAATGCACTTTTGGGGAAGAGGCATCTCTTTTTCAAGCCAACCGTGGTCTGGGCAGAGCCCTGGCAGAAGACCTCTATCATCTGGCAGAAGCCGCCCCAATCCTGCTGGCGATTGACGGATATGAGCAAGTTGCCCCCTATGACGAATGGCTCTGCTCGACCATACTGGCGCACAGCAGCGACCGCATGCTCACCGTGCTGGCTGGCCGCAACCCACCCGATACGGCCTACCGTCA
This sequence comes from uncultured Chloroflexaceae bacterium, assembly GCA_964346425.1. Lineage (GTDB taxonomy): Bacteria > Chloroflexota > Chloroflexia > Chloroflexales > Chloroflexaceae > JAAUSY01. Next base: position 2,793 of record CAYFVX010000054.1, read on the forward strand.
GACCTTCAGCGGCGAATATGCCAACCTGATACGGGTTTACAACCTCAACGAGCAACCACTCCATGCAGACGAAGTACGAACCTATCTCACGATGCGCACTACCCCTGCGTCGAATGACCAGCAAGAAGGTTTTTTTCAACGCAGCCTGCGACAATTGCTGCCCGCGCCCACGGAAGAGGAGGATGAAGAAGAACAACCCGACAAGGAGCATATTGTCCCCTTTCAAAGCTCATCGGTCTCCTATGCGCTGGTCAAAGCATACACTCCTCCTGACATGGTAGAGGATATTCTGAGCATCACCCGCGGGGTGCCGCTGGTCGTCGTTGCGCTGTGTGACCATGCCATCAGTGCAGAAACTGTCGCTCCGTATCAGGGTCTCTCACCCATGCGGCGCGATGTGCGCTCCCTGGTCTGCGACATCAGCCGGCGATTTTTGCGCGTGGTGCTGGAAAATCCGCAGGAAACAGATACAACGACACGTGAGCGCACCCTGCGTGACCGCCAGTGCCTGCGCTCGCTTGCCATGCTGTTGCGTCCGGACGAAGAGATGGTCGCCGCCTTCTGGGATCTCTCGCAGAAGCAGGCCAGCAAAGTTGCTCTTGGGCTGGACGATGCCTACTCCTTTGCCTTTGCAGACAACACGCCCTACACCCTGCATCCGCTGGTGCGGACCTGTCTGCGCGAAGATTTGCTCACCGAAAAGCAGCGCACTACCGATTGGCCTGCGCTGCACGATGGTCTCTATCGGCTGATGCCCGTGTTGCAAAAACGGATCATCTCCCTTGAACGCAAGCTCCGCCGGGGGGATGAACGATACCTGCAAGCAGAGTGGCGGGAAGCAGTGCTTGATCTGCTCAACGTCTTTCTGTGGCTCGGTGCGGAAGAGGAAGCACGACGGTTGCTGGTCAACCACTGGGTGAGCGCAAGATATGCCAATCCTCCGTTTGCAGAAGAGCTTGCCAGCCTCGCCCGTGAGCTGGCACCACGTACTCCCGACTGGCAACGCACCATATGGGCCATGCAGGAAGATGACCTTGCGCTGTTTGAGCCATTCATCCCATTACTTGAATTGCATGCGCATGTGGTGCTGCTCTATCTCCGCGCACAACAGTCGAATGTCTGGCTGGTGGTAGACAAGTATGATTACCGCCGTATCAATCAGCATATCGTGCTGCTGGAACAGGCGTATGCACTGGATGCCGACTGGCCCCCCGTACAGCAAGCTCTCGCCGAAGCGTATGAGCACCGTGGCCGTTACCGCTACCAGCAAAAGGACTATACGACCGCGCTGGAAGACCTGAGCAAGTCGCTCGCGCTACGACCTGCGCATGCGGTGACGCTTGCCAGCCGTGCTACCGTCCGCCACTATCTTGCGGATGACCGTGGCGCACTGGAAGATTTCACCCACGCGCTCACGCTGCACCCGGATTATCCAACAACGCTTACCAACCGCGGCGTCATCCACTACTATCTTGGCGACTATACCAGCGCCCTGCAAGACTACAACCGCTCGCTGCACCTGCGCCCCGACCATGCCATCACCCTCTACAACCGCGGCGTCGCAAAGCATATGGCAGGCGATAGAGCAGGCGCGTTGCAGGACTTCGACCACGCTTTGCTGATCTGGCCCGATGACCCGGACACACTGAACAGTCGTGGTGTGGTGAAAGAGCATATGGGCGATTACCACGCGGCCCTGACCGACCTGAACCATTCGCTTGCGCTACGCCCCGACGACGCGGACACGCTCTACAATCGCGGCGTCGTGCGTGAGCGCATGGGCGATTACCGCGGTGCGCTGGTGGATTTCGACCGCTCGCTTGCGCTGCGCCCCTATGACCCGGCCACGCTGGACAACCGCGGGGTGGTGCGGGTACGTCTGGGCGATTATGAGGGGGCGTTGAAAGATTACGACCGCTCACTGGTGCTCCGGCCCGACCATGCGATGACTTTGGACAATCGTGGTGTAGCAAAAGCCTACCTGGGCTATTATGACGCCGCCCTGAAAGACTACGAGCAGGCGATGCGGCTCAATCCCGACGACCCCAGCCCGATGTACAACATGGCCTGCCTGTATGCACTCCGTGGGCAGGCAAACAAGGCTCTGCAATGGCTGGAGCAGGCGATTGCACAAGGGGAAAGTTGGCGGCTCAGTGCGCAGGGCGACAGCGATTTCAATGCCATCCGCAATGACCCGCGGTTTGTCGCGCTGGTGCAGGGGGGGTAGGGAATGGAAAATGGAGAGTTGAGAATGGAGAATGGGGGAGTAGCTCAGAGACTCGCTTGCAACACATCCCACCTTGCGCTATACTGCTCAAGGTACGAAAAAAACGACACACAAGGAAGTTCATCTGGATAGCACGGGCTGGCGGCGAAGCTGGCAGGGCATGCTGTCCAAAAATTATGCAACAAATCAGCGTAAATGGAGTAAGCCATGAGCAAAGACAAAAAAGCTAAAACAGAAAAAAAGAAAAAATCATTGAATCCTTTTGCCCGCTTTGGGCGCAAAAAGAAATCTGCAAACGAGTATAAAGCTCCTGAACCGTATATTACGGCCTCTCAGGTTCTCGAAATCTTGAGAGAATGGCAGCAAGAGCAAGCACCACCACCGCGCAAACGCACCGATCCATTTGCTATTGGTTTCTTCATGGGTATCCTGGCTGGCGGCATCGCCGCAGGGATTCTGACACCGGTCAGTGGCAAAAACGCGCGTGCACAACTGCAGCAGCAAGGACAATCTGCCACCGACAAAGCCCAAAATGTTACCTTGCAGGTGAAAACAACCGCCCAGGAAGTTATGAAACGTGGATAAGCCGGCCTGCATACAGGCTGGCAAAGAAGTAGAGACAATAGAAAATTGAAGGAGAATTTTCTCGTATGGAAGAAGTAGATTTGAAACGACGGCTGGTCAATGGCATGCTCAATCTGGTCCTGGGAGCCATGGCGGCATGGCTCGCCAACTACCTCACCAACAAAATTCTTGGTGAACCGCCGGAGAAAAGCTGAGCAGCAAGGAGACCATGGATGCCGCAAAAAATCTGCGGTATCACAGAAGGCGGAAATTTCGTGAGGGGATGGTTGCAGATTCGCCGCAACCATCCCCTCGCGAAAGAGTTTTCTGAGTAGCTGTGTCCCCCAAACCCCATCGGAGAGAACCACAAACAACGTGAAATCACACCCTTCAGCCAGTCAGCCATTGCCACGTAGCCACCTGCACCCCTGGATCATGCGTTTCCTCGTTGCATTCGCTGGCTTGCTGCTCATCGGCGGAGGAGGGATGTGGGCTGCCTCGCTGTTCTCTTTTGCAAGCGTCAAACCGTGGATTGATGGATTGGCAGCAGATGGTGGCGTTGCCTTCTTCACCCCAGACTATTTCACCTCGCTGGTTATGCGTCTGCGCGTTGTGGGGAGCGTTCTGTTGCTCCTCGCAATTGCTCTGTTCATTGCCCGCGCACCGCTGGCGCGGTGGCTGGCGGACGTGTTGCAGTGCACGGCCGATTCTTTCACCCACCTCTGGCAAGACTTGCAATCGTATATGCGCCAGGTATTGCGGCATGATAATCGTATCCACTGGATTGCTCTGATAGGAGTGCTGCTGCTGGCCGTCGGGTTGCGGCTTTTTTTCCTGACTCAGCCAATGCGCGGTGATGAAGCAACAACCTATGTAGACTATATCGCCCAACCTTTCTTCGTCGCCATATCCTCCTACAACCGGCCCAACAACCACCTCTTCCATACTGTGCTGGTCTATCTTTCCTGCTCACTGTTTGGCAGTTCACCCTGGATCGTGCGGTTGCCCGCCTTTTTCGCAGGTGTGTTCATGGTTCCCGCGACCTACCAGGCCATACGTATGCTTACCAACAAGCACGCTGCCCTGCTTGCAACTGCCCTGGTCGCCACATCACCCACTTGCATCATGTTTTCTACCAATGCACGGGGCTATACGCTGGTCGGTTTCTTCTTCTTGCTGCTGCTCATCCTGGCAATCTTTCTCAAGCAACAACGTAATCTGGCAGCCTGGGCACTCTTTGTCCTGTGTGCTACCCTGGGGTTCTATACTATTCCGATCATGCTCTATCCCTTTGGTATTGTGCTTCTCTGGCTGCTGCTCTCGCTGCTCACCAACGACATTGCAGTGGACGGCTGGCGCATGTTCAAAGACCTCCTGCTGGCAGGTGTGGCAGTGGTGGTGCTAACAACCATGCTGTACGCCCCTGCTCTGGCGGTAACCGGTATCGGCTCACTGGTGAAAAACGAATATGTTACCGCGCAACCCTGGGGCGAATTTCTTGACGGTATCCTTCCAAGAATAGCACAGACCTGGCGCATATGGCACAAAAATATCCCCGCAGTCATCGCCTGGATATTGGGCCTGGGGGTACTGGTATCCGTGCTCACCCATCTGCCTCCACTGCGCAAGACGACACTTCCCACAGACAGACCGCAGACCATTACGCACGCGCCCCATCGTGTCCACCTGCTATTGCCAATCGTGCTCTGGATTGTACCGCTGGTTCTCATACAACGGGTTGTTCCCTATACTCGTGTCTGGCTCTTTCTCCTGCCACTCTATGCCGGCCTGGCTGCGACTGGCTGCGTATTCTTGCTGCAATTCCTGGTCAAACAGGCGCGAATTCCCCTCTCTGTCGTCTCAAGTGTGCTCACTATCATCTTTGCAATCGCGATAAGCAGCAATGTCATCAAGACCCGTTCGGTGTTTTTTATGCCCCCCCAGACCTCGGACCATAGTTTTGCAGAAGCAACTCACTTCCTCAAAGAGCAACTTGCACCCGACGACCGTGTGTATCCGGTTGGCAAGATACTCCCTTACTATTTTCTGCAAGAGGATATGCCGCTGAGCCATTTTCAGCAGGAACTGACGACCACCAACCGCCTGTTTCTTATTGTTGATCAAAAATACAGCTTCCAAGCAGCCTTGCAGGAATTTCTCGATTCGGAAGGGATGGAAACCGCCAGTCCCGCTATCATGCAGCCACTTAATGAACTGCTCAAGCAGACCAATCCGCTCGCAGGCTCAGCCCAGGTTGAAGTACAATACATCGAGCGATTTCACCGTGCGACGCTCTACAAGATAATGATCAACAAACCGCACGCACTACCCTATTTTCGGGAACATACATTTCCCGCAAGAACGTCTGGCATCACCCATCACATACCACTCATTGCTGATTACCGGTAGGATTTTTTATGTCCCATAATTCACAACCCTCTGCACAGACAACGCATTCAGCCAACCAGAACGATCCAGCGGATACCCCCGACTCTCTCTGGCAATCGCTGATGCGACACTGGTCATGGGGCAATATACTCATCTTCATCGGCATAGCTTTTCCGCTGGCACGCATTTTTATCAAGCCATTTGCCACACCGGGCTTGCTCGTGCCATTGCTGCTGGTGCTGGTCTGGTTTGGCTGGCGAGCAACCCGCCCGCCATCAGTTATCCAGACACCACTGGGACTCCCACTATTGCTTGTCGCGGCTGGCGTTGCCCTGAGTTGTCTGAACGGATTCCTGCTTGGCATTGATGTCGTCGGCGTCATGTTTCACTGGGTCGTCGTTATGGGTATTCTGCTCTTCCTGACGATGGACCTGCTGGCGAACGGCTGGCAACCGCAAGTATTTCCCCGTGCGCTGCTGCTGACCATCAGCATCGGGATTGTGCATGGCACATGGACGCTCCTGGAATGGTGGGGCACATGGCTCAGCGTCTGGCAACCAGGAGACATCCTGCAGCCGGTCCACTTCCTTCGAGACATCATAAGCGTCCACCCGAACCAGGCAGCCATGATCGTCAACATCGGATTGCCGCTGGTCATTGTCGCGTTCTGGAAAACCAGCCGCCGCTGGATGCAAGCAGTATGGTCGCTCTGGCTAGTTGCAGCAGTGGTCATTTTGTTTTATACCGATGCCCGCGGTGGGTTGGTGACGATGTTCGTCGTTATCATAGGAACACTCGTCCCCCTCCTCTGGAGCATGCTCCAGGCAAAGCAGTGGGGCAAATTCTGGAAAACGGTTGGGGTCGCGAGCTGCTATGGTGTCCTGATAGCCCTGCTTTTGTTTGCCAATTACCGCACGATGCAAGCAAAAGATGCTATCAAAGAGCAGTTTTCGTCTGCAACAACGGTATCCACAGGAACAGCATCAAGTGGAAATGTTGAAAAAACGCTTGCAGCTATTGCCAATCCGACAGGGCGTATCGCTTTATGGGAAAGTGCTTTCGACCTGTTCAAGGAACACCCGTTTTTCGGGGGTGGGCCAAATGCCTTCCAGGTCTTTTATGCGTCCTGGAAAGATCCGGACAGGATGCTCCTGCCCCATGCCCACAATATTTATCTGGCAATGCTGGCCGAACTAGGGGTCGTCGGGAGCGGTGCATTACTTCTCTTGCTGGTAACGGCTCTCTGGCAATGGTGGAAAGCCTGGCGATCTGCGCCAATGCAATCAGAACGCTGGTTGCTGCTGCTTGCAATTAGCTGGTCGTGGGCGGGCATGCTCACGCATGGACTGGTTGACATACCGACCCGGCAGATTGGTGGCTGGCCTATTCTTATGGCAGCAGTGGGGTTGGGTGCCAGTGGAACTTTTACCCTTGCTGGTCGAAATCCCAGAGACGCAAAGCAACCATCCAAAGAACCCGCAGAACAGCGAAAAAAACTCTTTCTGCCACATCCACTCCATTGGGGCATCGTCGGTGGGACGTTGCTGGCCTGGGCTATCGCAGTTCCTGTCTTTCAGCAACGCCACCAGTCGAACGAGCCACCACCCTCTGAGCTGGAAGAAACACAAACTATGGTCTCGCAAGCATTCCAACAAGGCGATTGGGAACTTGCGCTGCACCGCTGCTACGAGGCACTGAAAACATACCCGCAGGACGAAGTGCTGCTGCAAAAGCGAGCGGTCATCCTGGCATGGCAGGCATTCGAGGACCCACAGTTGCTGCCAAATGCACTGGATGCGCATGAACAATTGCTTGAACATTTGCCCAACGAGGAAATCATTAAGCACAACTATGCGGCTCTGCTGATGCAGGCCGGGCAGCAAGCCAGAGCACAGATTCTCCTGCAAGAAATGATTGAGCGCAATCCAGGAGATGAAGATGCACACTTGCTGCTGGCATATAGAGCGGAACAGATGAACAACCACGAAGAGGCCCTTGCCCACTGGCAAGAAACGTTGCGGTACGATAGAATGCTGAACATACGATTTGCCTGCCGGCAGAGCAGCATATGCACAACGCTTAAACCAACGTCGCCCATCGCTCAGACCTGGCTGTTTGTTGAACACCCTGACATTGCGGCCCTCAAACAAATAGAAGCCTATGCGTATGCCTGGCAAGATGTGGACATGTGGGCAGCCGGTGCATTGGCAGCCGAACGCCTGGGGGCCACTCATCAACAGCAACGGTTTGCGCTGGCAGCGCGAGAGGTGGCGAAAATGAAGAATCGTAACTCCACCTACACCCTGGTAATTCTCCTGCTGCGTGATGCTACGACCCGCCACGATCATGCAACAATCCGCCAGTTACTCGACAAATGGTTCACCGCCCCCTTTTCCTCACAGCAAGTGCCACAACTGAGTTACCTGATGCTTACTACCCGTCACCGCTTCCTGGCAGAAACCGTACTGGAAGCAGCCCGGGAACTGGGGGATACAGACATGCTCCAGCGAGCGCAAGCCTATCATACCTATGTGGTCGAAAACCGCGCATACCCCAACATCAGCCAGGGAATGCCGGCTATGCACAGAACGCGCAACCAGTCTGGAAACGGTAGCGCATTGAGCAGGTAATACGCGGGCAAGACGAGCAACGCGACAGGAACAGCAAACCGCATCCAGGAGCGACTGAGCGGAGCAAGCAACAGCAACCAGATACCATACCAGGGCACCAGCCACGGGCTGAGCAGCAACACATACACCAGCAACACCACCAGCAAGGCATCAGGGAGCGAACCATCTTGCCAGACGCGCCAGCTCTGCCAACCCACCAACCCCAGCAACAACAACGGAATAAGCAGACGGGCAGCAGTGTTGCCAATGAGTGAGGTTGCCGTGAGTTGCAGAAACGCTCCAAATGAGGGGTTGATTTTGGCCGCATGCGCGGTCAATCCTGCAAAGACAACAAGCCCTTCCCCCCAGACCACCGGCGCATACAGCAGAACCAGCACGATGCTACTCGTCAGTGCGAACAATGCCAGCAAACGCCAGCCCGCTCCTGTTGGAAGCGATTTTTTGCGCAACAACGCCGCCAGAAAGAGCGGCACGAGCACCAATGGGATATACTTGGTAGCCACCCCACCCATCAGCAAACCGGCGGTGATCAACGG
>CAYFVX010000055.1:0-11082 GCA_964346425.1 uncultured Chloroflexaceae bacterium
AGTCGAAAAACGCAAACACCCCACGCCAAAGGGGAGTGTGAGGGAACCTGGTTCCTTCACGCACCCACAGGTGACACCCATTGAAGGTTCACCTATTGGGAGAGCGAGGGAACGGAGTTGCCGCGCAACTTTATGAGAGTGTGGGGTGTGTCCGTTTTTTCGACTTTGTCGAAAAAACGAGACACCCCACGCCCTATCCCTCAACTAGCCAACTATAGCATACATCGGCGTGACATCCAGAATGCGCTCGGTGTAGTTCTCATAGTCCTGATCAAGACGCTCGTAAGCTTCCGCCAGCAGCGGCGATGAGATAATGAAATCTGCGGTGCTACGATTACATGCAACAGGAATATTCCAGACGACGGCCAGCCGCAGCAGAGCTTTCACGTCCGGATCGTGGGGCTGCGGCTCCAGCGGGTCCCAGAAAAAGATGAGCATATCAATGTCTCCATCAGCAATCTTGGAGCCAATCTGCTGGTCACCGCCAAGCGGCCCACTCTTAAACCGCGTAATGGGCGTTCCAAGCTCTTGCTCCAGAATTTTGCCGGTTGTTCCAGTAGCACACAAATCATGCTGCGCCAGCAAATCACGGTTGAACTTTGCCCATTCCAATAAGCTCTGCTTTTTATTGTCATGCGCAACAAGCGCAATACATTTTTTTCTGATTGCTGGCATCTGTGGAGTGATTAATTCCTGGTTATCGTTCATAATCTCAAACATAATAAGTACCTCCTTACATCCTGCTACTGACAAGAGATGCCCACGGCTCAAAAACATGTGGACGTCTGCCAGAATTAAGATGGTTAAAAGAATTGACTCCCACGTACTTGTCCTTTAAGGTTCTGCCTGCCCGCTACCGCTCCCCAACCAGAATAAGGCACACAATCACCCAGGCGATGACATCTCTCAGATGCTCGCATATTCGCTGGAGCGTTCTCCCCAGGCAGACACAATGGTTCCGGCACACATACCATCCTCACCGGCAACATATCCAACACTGTTGCCGATTCCTATGAGCACCAGAAACCTCTCGGTACCCTTTCAATGTACCGATCCATCTTCTGCATGCAGAACGACTATAGGCTACTTTGCCAGAGAAAGGAACAAAGACTGCGAAGAGGAAATGCAGTCTCTTATCACATTATTGGGTGAACGAACTCGGCCTTCGACAGTCCGTATCACGCCCAAAAAATACAACATACTGATTTCATCCAGATTGCCCCCTCGCAAAAAAGTCAGAGGCTTCATTTCGTTGTACGCATAGTATTGTAGTGCGCAAATGACGTTTGTCAAGAGGGTATTTTCCTTTTTTGGGAAAATACCGTTTCTTTCTGCTTCCGTTTTTTCGCGCAAAGCAAAACATGCTGCATACTTTGCCACTGAATACGCCAGTACTCAGATTTGGTAGTATAGGGCAATGAGTTACAGGGGAGTAACAAAGCCTGAACAGGTGTCACCTGCGGTGGGAGTGGGGAGTGTGCGGGAACCTGGTTCCCGCACACTCCCCATTCTGGTGGGGTTTGTTCTTTTTTCGACGAAGTCGAAAAAAGAACAAACCCCACGGCAAAGCTGTGGCACGCGGTGGCGTGCGTTTTTTGCCGTGCGCAAGCAGCACACCAAACAGGTGACACCTGTTGAGGGCTGTGCCCCAGGCCCCCTTTTGTTCTCTTTTTTTGCGGCGTAGCCGCAAAAAAAGAGAACAAAAAGAATGTTTTCGGGGGTTTGCAACCCCCAATCCCCCGCTTTGCAAAGCGGCAAACCGCTTAGCTTAATGCGTATGGGTGACACCTGTTGAGCCCCCCACCTCACATGTGGAGACTTTTTTGGCTGGAGGCACGCTGTAGGGGTTTGCCGGCGGCAAACCCCTACGGGCGACTTGTCCCATTGGTATCAGGTAGGGGACCATAAACAATGGACAACCTATCCTGTGCTGCACGCCAGTGCGAAAAAGTTGGTGGTGTTGTGCATCTCCACCGCACAACACCACCAACCAGACGGATAATGAGGAGAGGAAATGTGCTGCTCAAGCAACGTAGACATTGCCAATTTGCTGGGCATGACTATCTTCATGCAAACGACGGCTCAACTCATCTCGTATCTCGTCCGCATGGTGCTCTCCCAGCTCAAGACGTAACTTTTGCCAGAGCCAGTTCAAAGCAGAAGGGGCCGAGGGAACTACCGAGTTATCGCCAACCGGAACGGAACGGGATGCTCGCAACAACATCTTCTGATGAGCTATTTCGTTTTTGCACCACTCTTTTGCTTCCTGAATAGTGGGGAACATACAGCCAGCCCAGATACGCCAGGAAGGAGCATCTGCAAATTCAATATAGGCTGTCCACTGGTACCCCTTATTGCACAAAGCAACAACAGCATGCCACCCATTTGCATGCATTTCCCAATGCGGGTTGTGGGTTGTGTGATAAACGGACATGTTTGTACCTCCTTAACAATATGTAAAGAAGAGATGTGCTGTATCTCTTATCCCATGCCCTTGACAGCCCACAATGGCTATCACACCAATCGTTTCTGCTGTAACTGGATTGTAACTACCATAGTTTCAAAGGCTCCATCGTATCATACCTGATAGTGAGCAGTTTGCGAGTGGAGAACAAGTGGAGAACAGGTGCAGAACAGGTGCAGAACAGGTGCAGTTCACATTCGCAGGAAACCAGAGGCAACGCAGGCAAGGGATGCTCTTCGTAGTATTCGTGGTATTCGTGCTTCCAGCCCGATCCGAATCTTTGCGTCTCTGCGCCTTTGCGCGAGGTTCTTCTCTCACTTCTGAACACTTACGCAAAACAGGTACTTTTGGCAAAGAGACAAAGTGTGGTACCATGAGGCGGTTTTCAGAGCAGGACGTCAATGGAAGGAGGGGGAGGTTTGGCAATGGATATTGCGGTTGAGCCTGGTGAAGATCTGGCGCAAGCAATACAAGATGCACCAGCAGGAAGCCATATACGGCTCAGAGCCGGTACTTATTATCTGGCTCATCCGCTGTTGATAAACAAACCGCTGGCCCTGGTGGGGGGGGGCTGGGACCATACGCGGGTGATTGGCAGTGGCGAAGCGTATGTGCTCCGGTTGGAAGGAGCGGGTCCCTGGCAGATCCATGCATTGACCATTGAGCACCAGGGCAACCAGTGGGCCAATGTGGTAGAAATCGCCGAGGGCGAAATCTATTTCCGTCACTGCCGCTTTACCGGCGGAGTATCAGGTGAAACATCAGGGGGAGGGAGCGGACTCCGTTTCTTGAATACCGCACGGGGGCAGGTCGAATTATGTAAAGCTGTCCATAACCAGATGCATGGGATACTGGTACGCGGACATGCTCGCCCGACATTGGAAGCCAACATCTGCCAGCAGAACCGCGAGGCAGGGATTATCTATCTGGAGCATAGTGCTGGCACCGCGCGGCAAAATGTATGCGCAGAGAATGAGCAATACGGCATTATGGCTTGTGACGAGGCAACACCAACGCTCGAAGCCAATATATGCCAGAGCAACAAAGCCAGTGGCATCGCATACAGTGAGCGATCCACCGGCACCGCACGCCAGAACAGATGCAGTACCAACGCCCACTATGGCATTATTGTGGTAGACCAGGCTTCCCCAACGCTCGAAGCAAATACCTGCGAACGAAACCGCAATGGCGGAATTGCCTATATTGGCAGCGCAGCAGGGACAGCCCGCCTGAATAGTTGCAACAATAACGACCTGTTTGGCATTCAGATAATCAGCCAGGCATACCCACTCCTGGAATCAAACATCTGTCAGCAGAACAACTTGCATGGCATTAGCTACTCTGGCAGCTCCTATGGAACAGCCCGTAAAAACACCTGCAATGAGAATGGACAGCATGGCATCCATGTTGAGGAGTTTGCCCGCCCCACTCTGGACGGCAACATCTGCGAGCGAAACGGGTTGGATGATGTGCTGATGCCCACCGAACAGGAGATACGGCTTTAAAAAAGCGGTCACGTACATGCGTGAAACCAGGACTTTGTCTCATTCGGTTATGGTTTGCGGCAAAGCCGCAAACCATAACCGAAAAAGGAAAGATTTTCCTATGTCTCAAGCGTGCTGATATCGCCCACATCCTGCCCAAGTGCCTGTGCCTTGAGCACACGCCGCATGATCTTGCCGCTGCGGGTCTTGGGCAATGACGATACAAACTCAATCTTCTCTGGTCGAGCAATTGGTCCCATCTCGTGCCCAACGTGAGCTTTGAGTTCATCTTCCAGATGGGGGCTTCCTTCATAGCCAGAGCGCAAAATAACGAATGAGTGAATGGCATTCCCCTTGAGCTCGTGCGGCAAACCGATAGCGGCTGCTTCGGCAACCGCCGTGTGGCTCACCAGCGCACTCTCAACCTCGGCTGTACCCAGACGATAACCACTCACCTTGATCACGTCGTCAATACGTCCGATAATCCAGGTATAGCCATCCTCATCTTTCCGCGCACTATCGCCCACGGTGTAGACATTCGGGATATGCTCAAAGTAGGTACTCTTGTAGCGGTCCGGGTCGTTGAGGATGGTGCGCAGCATGCCCGGCCAGGGACGCTTGATAACCAGCATACCATCTTCGTTGGGGTCACAGGAAGAGCCATCTTCGTGGACGACATCGGTCTCGATACCCAGGAAGGGGCGGGTCGCAGTGCCGGGCTTGAGCGGAACGACCGGCGTGGGGGTAATCATAAAGTGACCAGTCTCGGTCTGCCACCACGTATCCATGATGGGGCATTTCTCATTGCCAATAACCTTGTAATACCAGCGCCATGCTTCAGGGTTGATGGGCTCACCGACAGTTCCCAGCAGACGCAAGCTGCTCAAATCGTGGCGATTGGGCCATGCCTCACCAAAGCGCATCAAGCCACGGATAGCGGTGGGTGCGGTATACAGGATACTGATACCATATTTGGCTATCATAGACCACCAGCGATCGGGGTAGGGATAGTTTGGTGCGCCTTCATACATAAACGAAGTTGCCCCAGCCAGCAGCGGGCTATAGACGATATAGCTGTGGCCGGTAATCCAGCCCGGGTCGGCAGCACACCACCAGCGGTCTTCTTCTTTGATATCAAAGACATATTTCAGTGAGGCATAGGTGCCAACCATATAGCCACCGTGGGTATGGACAACCCCTTTCGGTCGGCCGGTCGTGCCGCTGGTGTAGAGAATGAAGAGCGTATCTTCGGCATCCATCTCTTCTGTGGAGCAGGTGGCCGAAGCAATCGGCAATGAAAGCAGCTCGTGCAGCCACATATCGCGTCCGCTTTCCATATTGACACTCTGTCCGGTGCGGCGGACGACAATACAATTCTGAACGCTCGGCGTGCGAGCCATTGTCTCGTCAGCAATCTGCTTGAGTTCAATAACCTTGCCCCGCATGAAGCCACCATCTGCGGTGATAAGCAGTTTGCTTTCGGCGTCAACAATACGGTCTGCCAATGCTTCGACGCTAAAGCCACCGTAGACAACGCTGTGCGCCGCGCCAATTTTGGCACAGGCAAGCATGCAGATCACCAGCTCAGGAATGCGAGGAAGATAGATGGTGACGATATCGCCCTTCTTAACCCCCATACTCTTGATAACATTGGCAATCTTGCTGACTTCGCGGTTGATTCCCTGATAGGAGAAGGTGCGTATGCTGCCATCTTCGCCTTCCCAGATCAGAGCCAGTTTGTTGCGTCGCCAGGTTGTGACATGGCGATCAATCGCGTTGTGAATAATATTTGTTTTCGCACCAACAAACCATTTATAGAACGGTGCTTCACTTTCATCCAGCACATGGTCCCAGCGATGGAACCATTCCAACTCATTTGCCTGATCTGCCCAGAACTCTTGCGGATTGGTAATACTCCACTCGTACAACTCATCATATGAGTGGAACCCTTTTTTGCGCATGTATTGGGTGACGTTGGCCTGCTCTACGATAGGCTCGAGCGGTGTGTACAATGTCCCATCTTGTGAACTAATAGTCATGGGGGTTTCGTCTGTCATTAATCATCCTCCTTGTCCTGTATAACTTCGGGCAATAGATACAAATACCCTTCTGAGGGAACATAACGATAGTTTGAGGTACTCATATTGTAGCCTTCCAACATCAGGAAAGCATAAGCCTCATGTAAAATTTCGGTAAAATCAGCTATCAGCCCTGGAAACTGCATATGTATGCAATCCGCAAGGCAAGGCTGAAAGCTGGTGAACAAACAGTACCCATACGTTGCGCTAGAGCTGTTTGGTCATCGTCTCAACGGCTTCTCGAACCATGTCTACCGTGGCATCTTCTTCAATTGTGCTCAAATCGCCGATATCATCGCCCTGATAGACGGCCCGCATCACGCGGCGCATAATCTTGCCGCTCCGCGTCTTGGGAAGCATTTCCACAAAGTGAACATTATTTGGGGCCGCGATAGCACCGACATGCTGGCGAACGAGTTGTTTCATCTCTTCGGCAACTTTATCTTCGTCGGCCGGCGTAATGTGCTGTTTCAAAACCGCAACGACCAGCGGCACCTCACCGCGCAATTCATCTTTGACCCCAATGACACTCACTTCGGCAACGGCGGAATGCCCGGAGAGAACTTCTTCAATCTCGCGGGTGCCGAGGCGGTGGCCGGAGACATTGATGACCTCATCGGAGCGACCAAGCATCCAGAAGTAGCCATCTTCATCCTGAATGGCATAGTCACCGGTCAGGTAATACTGCTTATCTTTGAAATGAGACCAGTAGCTCTTGATGTACCGCTGGTCATCACCCCAGATAGTCAAGAGCATACCGGGGGCCAGTGGCCCACGCTCAACCAGCAATCCTTTCTGACCACGTGGCAAGGGGTTGCCATCGCCATCCACCACTTCGAGATAGTGTCCAACGGCTGGCTTGGTTGGCGAGCCAGATTTGATAGGCAACAACTCGATACCGGCCGAATTTGCCAGCATAGACCAGCCACTCTCTGTTTGCCAGTAGTGGTCTATCACTGGCACACCGAGGGTTTCGGTTGCCCATTCATAGCTTGGCCCATCCAGAGGTTCGCCAGCGGTAAAGAAGTAACGCAACGAGGAAAGGTCGCAATCCTTAATCCACTTGTCCGGAAACTTCTTCAACGCCCGTAGCGCAGTGGGCGCAGAGAAGACACAGGTCACGCCATATTTTTCAATAATGCGCCACCAGATACCGGGGTCGGGGTAGTCGGGACGGCCTTCAAAGACAAGCGTGGGTATCCCTTTCAACAGCGGGGCATAGACAATATAGCTATGACCGACGACCCATCCGATGTCGGATGTTGACCAGTAAACATCTCCTGGCCCGACATCGTAGATCTGCCCCATCGAGCTGTGCAGCGCAACCATATAGCCGCCAGTATCGCGAACGACTCCTTTGGGCTGGCCGGTAGTGCCGGAGGTGTAGAGAATGTAGGACGGATCCGTGCTCAACAGCGGTGTTGGCTCAATGTAGCGTTCCCCACGTTCTTCCAGTTGCTCTGCCCAATCAAGATCACGTCCACGCTTCATCGGGCATTCGACAATCCCACGATTGAGGACGAGTACATCACGGACAGTATCCACTTTGGCAACATCCAGCGAGGCGTCAACAATTTCTTTGAGGCGAACCGCATTACCTTTGCGCATGCCAGCATCTGCGGTCAAAATCGCAACGGGGCCAGCGTCGTCAATACGGCTCGAGAGCGAGCCAACGCTAAAACCACCAAAGACCACTGAATGGATAGCTCCAATACGAACACACGCCAGCATACCAATGATGGCTTCGGGCACCATGGGCATATAAATAATCACGCGGTCGCCCTTCCGCACGCCCAGGTTGTGGAGCACACCGGCCAGACGATTGACCTCACGATAGAGCTCATAGTAGGTCATCGTCCGTGATTCACCGGTTTCGGCACTTTCAAAGATAATGGCCGCCTGCCCACGGCCCAATCCAAAAGCATGACGGTCAACAGCGTTGTAACAAATATTGGTTTTTCCACCAACAAACCAGCGGTAAAATGGGGCGTTTGAATCGTCGAGCACCTTGTCCCACTTCTCATACCAGTGAAGTTGCTCGGCCTGCTCAGCCCAAAAACCCGCAGGGTCTTCTATCGATCTGCGATACACTTCTTCGTAACTCACCAGAACCTCCTTGTCATTATGGTCTTCCTCGAACCCATCTACCCACCTGTAGAGCGCATGTCACAGACCAGCATCAGACAAAAAACCTTGTCTTCATTGCCTTGTATCTTGATGACATAAAATGCCACGGTTACGACCGGGTTACAAGAACAGAGTTTATCATACTTCTGGTCTTTTTGGCAAGTCAGAAGCGTTCTAATCGCTCTGATTGCCGTCTTTTGTTTCTCATGATACACTATTGATCAATTTCCAAATTTCTGGTTCTGGCATCCTGTCATACGTAGGGAATGTCACTCACAGCATGTTTAAGAAAGGAACGTTTATTTATGCTCAGGTACCGGCATCTTGCCCTCTTCATTGGATTTACACTCACGATCATGCTCGTCCTTCCGCTTCATCAAGCCCAATCGTTGCCACCAGCAACGCATAGCAACTCGGCGTTTGGTGTCAACAGTCATCTAGGTTCGCGGTATCCCGTCTACGAAAGCCTGGAAGAACCGCTGGAAGTGTTGCAGCGAACTGGCACAGGAATTGTTCGTGAGGAGTTTCAGTTAAGTCTCGTTGACCGCTCAGGAACAGGCGAATACGATTGGAATTTTCTGGACACGGTTATTACTGACCAGGCAAGCCACGGTATGACCATCATTGGCTTGCTCAACGACGCCCCTGGCAATGCACCACCGGACACACAACGCTTTGTGCAGTTTGCCAGGACTGCGGTTGAACGCTACCGCGATGAAGTCCAATACTGGGAAGTCTGGAACGAGCCAGAAAATGCATTGTATTGGAACCCGCCCGACCCGGCGGGATATGCCCAACTATTGCAGGCAGTCTATCCTGCCATCAAAGAAGCCAACCCGAACGCAAAAGTTTTGATGGCAGGCATTGTGCCAACCCATCCGGATTTTTTGCGCGAAGTAGCGCAACACGGTGGCTGGAATTCGTTTGATATTCTGGCGTTGCACCCATATGTTGATCCCTGGAGTCCCGAGTCGGGGCAAATCGGCGTGGGGGGCGATGTCAGCAAGATCAAAGCCGTGGTTGAGCAGTTTGGCAGAAAGCCAATCTGGGCAACCGAGTTTGGCTGGTCTACCGGCCCCTCAGACCGCATCACGGGCAATGGGAGGCCCGTAGATAAGGAAACGCAGGCAAACTATCTCGTGCGCGGAGCTGCACTCCTGCGCGTAGCGGGTATAGAACGCGTGGTATGGTATAACTTCAAGGATACCGCAACACGCAACCTGTATGGTCTGATTGACTATGATGGGGCTGGCGTAGATTATGTGCTGGCAAAACCATCGCTGGCCGCCTTCACCACGCTGAATGAACAACTGGCAGGAACAACACCCGACCAATCGCTGCAAGTCGGCGATGCGCAGGTCGTGCTCGACTTTGAAGACGCACGTTCCTGGGAGTCGGGTCAGGGCAAAGGCTCGCTGACGCATACCGCTGGTCAGGGCTACAACAGCAACGGAGCCGGTGCGCTCAACTACAACTTTACCGGTGCGGGCAACGATTTTGAAGGCTTCAGCCCCCCCTCTGACATCTCAATCCCCGGCAGTCCGCGACAGATGGGCATCTGGGTAAAAGGCAACGGCAGTGGACATGAGCTGAAAGTCTGGCTGCGCGATGCCGAAAACGAGGTCTTGCAGTTCCGCCTGGGCGTTATCGGGCCGGGTGACTGGCGTTTTGTCTCTACGCCACTGACCCAGCAGGTAGAAGACTGGAACCGCATTTCCGGTTCGGGTAATCTGCGGCTGGATTACCCGATCAGTCTGGTTGCGTTTATTCTCGATGACAACCCGGACACAGAAACAGGCTCCGGCACGTTTTATATAGACAACCTGACGGCAATGGGCAGTGCCTATGGCGTCCGCTTTAACAAGGGAAGCGAAGCGGTAGATGTGCTCTGGGCAGTTCAAAATGAGCAGGTTCGTATTCCAACCAACTCTTCAACCGGGATGCTGGTAGACCGCTCCGGGGGATCCCAGAGAATTTCCGCCAGCAATGGCGAGTTTGTCCTCAGTCTGGGACCGTCACCGGTCTATCTGACGCACACGCCGGGTGGCACAGTATCACCCACCAACCAACCAGCCCCGGCCAGCACACCAACGCCAATACCAAGACCAACGGGAAACAACGAGCCAACACCAACTCCAACAAGAACACCCAATAACAGTAGCAGAACAGGAACAATCCCGACACCGTCTGCCCCCCAAACCGGGGAAGAGTGTTTTGACGCAACCGGCTATTGCATCTCGGGGCGCATTCGTGAATATTGGCACCAGAATGGCGGACTGCCGGTGTTTGGTTATCCCATTGGCCCGCAGCAACAGGAGATGATCGAGGGACAACCCTTGCAGGTCCAATGGTTCGAGCGCAACCGGCTGGAACTGCATCCGCAGAATGCTCGCCCCTACGATGTGTTGCTTGGCCGTCTGAGCGAGGAACTGCTGTATGCGGATGGGCGCGTCTGGCAGGATAACCCACGCAGTAGCCCACAATCCGGCTGCAAGTACTTTGAGCAAACGGGTTATAACGTCTGTGGCGAAATTCTGGAGGCATGGCGTGCCAATGGACTGGAACTGGATGGTCGCGCCGGCAAGACGGAAGACGAAAACATGGCACTCTTCGGCTTGCCGCTCGGTGATGCGGCAATGGAAACCATCGAGGGCGAGCAATACCTGGTGCAGTGGTTTGAACGTGCCCGCTTTGAGGTTCACCCGGAGAATGATCCCCCCTACAATGTGCTGTTTGGCCTGCTTGGGAATGAGACGTTGTTGGGGGAATAGGGGATAGGGAAGTAGGGATCAGGGGGTTGGCGACGCCAAGCCCCATGCGCATGAAGCTAAGCGGTTTGCCGCTTTGCAAAGCGGGGGATTGGGGGTTGCAAACCCCCAATGGGTGTCACCTGCGGTGGGCTTTGCTTTCGCAGGGCGAAAAACGCACG
>CAYFVX010000056.1:0-11039 GCA_964346425.1 uncultured Chloroflexaceae bacterium
CGCGTTTGGCTCGTGAGATAGGAGGTAGTGGGTCTCAACAGGTGTCACCTGCGGTGGGCTTTGCTTGCGCACGGCAAAACATGCACGCAAGAGCGTGCCAGCCCATTCTGGTGGGGTGTGTGAGGGAACCTGGTTCCTTCACGCACCCACAGGTGACACCCATTGAGGGGTAGTGGAGAGTGGAGAGTGGAGAGTGGAGAGTGGGTGATAATGTAGGGGTTTGGCGGTGCCAAACCCCTGCCTGGGGCAAGCGAGACGCCTGATCTCCCAGTGCCGTACAGGTTTCCCAACAGAGTTCCCCAGGGAGAAGGGGACGGGAGATGAGAGCAGTTTCCCACTCTCCACTGAAGTTTTGCAGAAGTGAGTTGTTATGCGTGTTTTTATTACGGGGATTACAGGCCCCATCGGGTGTTCGCTGGCAGATTTTTTGTTGACCGTGCCAGGGGTTGAGTTGCATGTGTTCAAACGCTGGCGCAGCGATGCACGACCAATTGAGCATTTGCGCGAGTTTGTAACGGTGCATGAGGGGGATGTAGAAGACCCCTTCGTCGTAGACCGCGCAGTCGAGCGAGCTGCGCCAGACCGCATCTATCATCTGGCGGCGCAGAGCTATCCGAGTGCCTCCTGGGACGCGCCGATTACCACCATGCGCACGAATGTGGAAGGCACCATCAACCTGCTGGAAGCAGTGCGGCGGCATGCGCCGACAGCGCGGGTGCATCTGGCCTGCACCAGTGCGCAGTATGGCTGGGTAGACCCGGCCGATACGCCGATTAAGGAAACACATCCGATGCGCCCGTTAAGCCCGTATGGGGTGAGCAAAGTTGCGGTTGAACTGACCGGGTTGCAATATCACCAGAATTACGGGTTGCACGTGGTGGTGACGCGTTCATTCAACCACGTGGGGCCATATCAGGGCGACCGTTGTGCTATTCAGACCTTTTGCCAGCAGATGGCGGCGATTGAAGCCGGCCTGCAGGAGCCAGTTATCGCCGTAGGCAATCTCGAGACACGCCGCGATTTTTCGCATACGTCGGATGTGGCGCGGGCATTGTGGCTGTTGCTGGACCGTTCGCCATCGGGCGAGGTGTACAACCTGTGTTCCGGCACGGCGGTGCGCATTGGCGATATTGTGGAGACAGTGACGCGGCAGGGGCGTGTGCCGGTGGATGTGCGCGTGGATACAGCCCGCTTGCGGCCAGCCGATGAGCCGGTGCTGATGGGCGACAACAGCAAACTGCGCCAGGTGACCGGCTGGCAACCAGAGGTGGGCATGGAAGAAATTGTTGCCGAGTTGCTGGCATACTGGCGAGCACGGGTGTGAAAGCGTGGGAGCGTGGGAGTGTGGGAGCGGACAAAAGGTGCAGACGAGCCGCGACCGTGCGGGAGCGGACAAAAGGTGCAGACGAGCCGCCCCATTTTACGTTTCATACATTAGTGGTATACTTGCTTGCATGACAAGAAAACCACGACCTCCTCTCGTTACCATAAGCATAACAGGAGCTTTTATTCTATGAGTGCTATTCAAAATACTGCTGAGAAGATTAAAGAGTTGCGTGAACGGCGTGAGCAGATTTTGCGCGGTGACCCCACTGCAATATCCAAACAGCACGAACGCGGCAAATTGACCGCCCGCGAGCGGATTGACACGTTGCTCGACCCCGGTTCATTCGTCGAACTGGATGCGATGGCCGTGCATCGTACCAGCGTCTTTGGGATGGAAAAACGCAAACCGATGGGCGACGGCGTGATTACGGGCCACGGCACGATTGATGGCCGCCCGGTCTGCGTTTTTTCGCAAGACTTTACCGTGTTCGGTGGCTCGCTGGGCGAAGTATTTGCAGAAAAAATCTGTAAGGTCATGGACATGGCGATACGCATGGGCGTTCCCTGTATAGGCATCAATGATAGTGGTGGGGCACGTATCCAGGAAGGGGTAGAGTCGCTCGGCGGCTATGCAGAAATCTTCTACCGCAACGTCTTGAGCAGTGGTGTTATTCCGCAGTTGTCGCTGATTGCCGGGCCGTGTGCCGGTGGTGCGGTCTATTCCCCTGTGATGACCGATTTCATCGTGATGGTGAAAAATATCTCCCAGATGTTCATTACCGGTCCAGACGTGATACGCACGGTGACGGGAGAAGAGGTCAAACCAGAAGATCTGGGTGGCGCGATGACGCACAACAGTCGCAGTGGTGTTGCCCATTTTGCCGCCAATGATGAGCAAGATGCGTTTGAGCAGTTGCGCACACTGCTCTCTTTTATTCCTTCCAACAACATGGAAGACCCGCCCTATGTACCGCCAGACGATGACCCGAACCGCATGGATGACCGCTTGCAAACGCTCATTCCAGATAACGCCCGCCGTCCCTACGACATGACCACTGCGATTGAAGCGGTGGTAGATGACAACTTCTTCTTTGAGGTGCAGGCATATTGGGCACGCAATATCGTCATTGGCTTTGCACGGCTGGATGGGCATGTCGTCGGCGTGGTTGCCAACCAGCCAATGCACCTGGCTGGCACGCTGGATATTGATAGTGCTATAAAAGGAGCACGCTTTGTACGCTTCTGCGATGCGTTTAACATTCCACTGTTCACGTTTGTTGATGTGCCCGGCTTCTTGCCCGGCACCCAGCAGGAGTTTGGCGGTATTATTCGCCACGGTGCAAAGCTGCTGTATGCCTATTGTGAGGCGACCGTCCCCAAACTGACGGTGATTACGCGCAAGGCATATGGCGGCGCGTATGACGTGATGTCATCCAAGCATGTCCGTGCCGATTTCAACTTTGCCTGGCCCACCGCAGAAATTGCCGTCATGGGTGTGGATGCAGCCGTGCGCATTATCTTCCGCAAGGAGCTTGCCGAGGCTGAAGACCCGGCAAAGCGGCAGGCCGAGCTAGTGGAAGACTATCAGAAGCGGTTTGCCAACCCGTATGTCGCTGCCGAGCGTGGCTACATAGACGCAGTGATCGAGCCGCAGGAGACCCGGCCGGTGCTCATCCGTGCGTTCAATCTAGCCCGCACCAAACGGCAGTCATTGCCCTCGCGCAAGCATGGCAACATTCCGCTGTAGGTCTTCAGGGGAATGTTGGAACGTTGGAACGTTGGAACGTTGGAACGCTCCAACGCTCCAACGCTCCAACGCTCTCACGCTTCTCCGCTTCTAGGGGGCGGAAACTCCACATGCTCATAGATATCGTGCAGCGCAAGCTGGATGGGGGCAAACGAAGGGGCAACAACCGCCTCCATCTGGCGATATTCAGTGAGCAGCCATTTGTCCTCCTCGAACCGCGTGAAGTGCTCAACCAGACACTCCGACTGGTTGACCAGCAGATAGTCGCGTAATGTGGGGATAGTGCGGTAGCCAATAAACTTCTCGCCGCGGTCATACCCACTGGTCGAATCCGAGAGTACCTCAATCAACATAATCGGATTGGTCAGCGTGTCATCCCGATCCTGGTGGGGCTGTGGCTCCCCCGCTATCACCAGCACATCCGGGTAGGTGTAGGCATTGCGGGCCGGCACCCACAACCGCAAGTCTGTCGTAAAGGGGATAAAGTCCATTCCTTTGAGCGCAAGGCGCAGCAGAAAATAGAGGTTCCCGACAATGTGATTGTGATTGATAGATGCTCCCGCCACCGGCAAAACCTCCCCATCGTAATATTCATGCTTCTCCTCGGCAAGCGTTTCCTGTTCCAGATACTTCTCTGGCGAGATGAATAGTTGTGTGTGTTGTGGTACCGTGACCATAAATACCGAACCTCCTTGTTCCAGTGATGGGTGATGGGTGATGGGTGATGGGTGATGGGCAAGGAGTGTGTACCTCCCTCACTACCCACTCCCCCTCAATGGAGGGGACCTGCGGGTGTGTGAGGGAACCAGGTTCCCTCACGCTCCCCTTTGGAGCGGGGTGTATGGTTTTTTCGACTTTGTCGAAAAAACCATACACCCCACCTGAATGGGCTGGCACGCCCCTGCGTGCATGTTTTGTCCGTTTGTAAGCGGAACTTGCAGCGGGGTGAACCCCGTCGAGGGGGGGTACCCCCAATATTCAACATAAAACTTGCTTTTCGCAAGGCTGGGTAGGGACTGCGTCCCCAATCCGATTGTCTGTTTGTTGTTTTTGTGCGGCTACGCCGCACAAAAACAACAAACAGACAGATAAAGGGCTGCGCCGCAGGCGCAGTTTGCCGCGCAACTTTGTCGTGGGTTTGGCATTTTTTGCGGCGTAGCCGCTACCCGCTACCCACTACTCTTTGGTCGCTTGAAAACCATGCTTGGGTAGGAACCACAGGAGGGAAAAGAATGGTTGACAAGTTCCCATCCCTCCTCGCCCAACTCCTTCACATAGTCATAGACGGAAGACGCTTTCCGCCAGTTTGGTACCTCCTGACCATCTATCGTATGGATGCGGAGAATACCGCCAGCCACTCCGGTGGTCAGAAAGAGATACTCCCACTGCTGCACAACTACAACTCCTCATCTTGTATCGTTCCCACGCCATACAACCCTGCCTTGAGTGCCTTGAGCGAGAGCAACGCACATTTCAAACGAGCAGGGTTTTTGTCCAGCGGAATACCTATCAAATCAAGCAATGCGTCTTTCCCAAACGTTTTGGCATCCTCAACATGCTTGCCTTTGACCTCTTCGGTCAAGATTGAAGCTGAAGCCATGCTGATAGCACACCCTTCACCCGAAAAGCGGATATCTTGAATAACCTCATCTGCAATCAACAGGTCAATACGCACGCGATCACCACACAGTGGGTTATTTTCTTCGTGCGTAATCGTGGGGTTTTCCAGCATTCCTTTGTTGTTGGGATATTTATAATGTTCCAGAATGTACTCGCGGTAGAAATCGTCCATAACCTCTCCTACGCAAACAGTTTTTTCACCTTCTCCAGACCAGTTGCCAACCGGTCAATCTCCTCCGGGATATTATACAAGTAGAAACTGGCACGGGTTGTGGCCGGTATGCCAAGAAACCGATGCAACGGTTGCGCACAATGATGACCGGCCCGCACCGCTATCCCTTCGCCATCCAGCAGCGAAGCAATATCATGCGGATGGATGCCATCCATGGTAAAAGAGACCATTCCGCCGCGTGCCTCCATGGTGTGTGGCCCATAGATATGCAATCCCTCAATTTCGCTCAACCGCTCAAGCGCATAGGCGGTCAGGTCATGCTCGTAGTGATGGACGGTCTCCATACCAACGCTCTTGAGAAAATCCACGGCTTCGCCCAGCGCAATGCACTCGGCAATTGCCGGTGTTCCCGCTTCAAAGCGCACCGGGATATCGGCATAGGTACTCTGTTCCAGCTCAACCAGCTTAATCATCGAGCCGCCACCGAGGAATGGTGGCATCTGTTCCAGCAACTCGTGCCGTGCCCAAAGCGCACCGCTTCCCGTAGGTCCACACATCTTATGCCCGCTGAGCGCGAGGAAATCAATATTCAGCTCTTTGACATTGACTGGCATATGTGGCACACCCTGGGCGTCATCCACCAGCACCAGGGCCCCTGCCGCATGCGCTCGTTCTGCAATCATCTTGATAGGGTTGATCGTCCCCAGCACATTGGACTGATGTGTGACGGCTACCATTTTTGTGCGTTCGGTCAGCAGGCTGTCCAGGTCTTCAAGCACCAGACGGCCTTCCCCATCAACGCGGATATAGTCGAGCTTTGCGCCGACGCGCTGCGCCAGCATCTGCCAGGGCACGATATTGGAATGATGCTCCATCATTGTGAGCAGGATATGGTCGCCCTCGGAAACATTGGTATTGCCCCAGGAGTACGCGACGAGATTTATCGCTTCAGTTGCGTTGCGCGTAAACACCAGCTCACGCGGATTTGGTGAACCAATAAAACAGGCAACTTTCCCACGGGCACGTTCATACGCAAACGTCGCTTCCTCGCTAAGCTTATACACACCACGATGAACGTTGGCGTGATAGCGACGATAATACTCCACCAGTGCATCTATCACCTGGCGCGGACGCTGCGAGGACGCCGCCGAATCCAGAAAGGCCAGCGGCTTCCCATGCACCTCTTGATGCAAAATGGGAAACTCACGTCGCAACGCCAGGACATCAAATAATGGAAATGTGTCTAGCGAATTCAAATCTTCCCCTCAATTGCTACCATCAGCGACTCGCGCAACTCTTCCAGCGGAATAGCGTTCAAGGCGGGCGCGAAAACTCCCATGACGATCATGCGCACCGCTTCACTTTTGTCAATCCCCCGTGACTGCATATAGAATAACATTTCATCGTCCACCTGCCCACTGGTTGCCGCGTGCCCGGCACTGGCAACATCGTTGGTATCTATCTTCAAGCCAGGAATGGAGTCACTCCGTGCTTCCGGGGACAGATGGATGGAATGTTCTTCCAGACGTGTGGTTGTCGCATGGGAACCTTTCACTATTTTGATCATGCCATCAAAAACACTATATGCCTTATCCGTCACTACCGTGCGGAAATCCAGATGGCTTTCCGTATGCGAACCACTGTGACTCAGCGTGGGGGCTGTCAGCAAGCTTTGCTGCTTATTGGCACATGTGGCACCATACCAATTGACCTGACTGCCATCTCCCTGCAGGCGAACTTCGGCTTCCACATGCTGGGTGTGTCCACCCAGCGACAGTGAAACCCATTCACTTTTCGCATTGCGACCGAAGACCTGCACCTGACCCCCGATATGGTAGACATTGGCTCCCCATTGCTGCATGCTGACGAAACGTATTTCGCTCTCTTCCCCCAGGAATATTTCCGTGGTGGGGCCAGCCAGCACGGTCTGCGCTGAATCACGCGAAGCAAAATCTTCAAGAAACGTGACCCGCGCACCGTCTTCCAACACCACCAGCGAATAGGGAAAGAGCGAACGGTTGCCATCACCCAGCGTGTAACACACGCGGAGCGGTACTTCAACGGTGGTATTACGTGGCACATAGAGCAACACTCCATCCTGCCACAATGCGGCTCGCAATGCGCTAAACTTATTGGTCATAGGTGGAATGGCACTGCCCAGCTTTTCGCGCACCAGTTGCTCATGGCTACGGGTGGCGGAAATCAGCGGAGTAAACACCACGTCACTGTTTGCCAGCGATTCATCCCACTGAATAGCTGTTCCCTCAGATGTGGAGGCCGGGGTTATATGCTCTGGCAGCAACTGCGTCAGGTCGGTGCGTCGCCATTCTGGTGGGACAGCCTGCACAAAAAACTCCCAGGCTTCGACTCGCCGCTCAACCAACCATTCTGGTTCATCATTCGCACGAGCATGTTCTGCGATATGCGCACTGGTCAAATCAACCAGCGATGGAAATGGTTTAACTGGCATTTTTTGCACTATCCCCTTTAATCCAATCATAGCCTTTTTCTTCAAGCTGCAAGGCAATCTCCGGGCCACCATTGCGCACGACCTGCCCGTTGACCATCACCGATACCACATCCGGCTTGATGTAGTTCAGCAACCGCTGGTAATGGGTAATCACCAGCGCAGACATTGCCGGGTTCATCAGCTTATTTACCCCATTCGAGATAATGCCAATTGCATCAATGTCAAGCCCAGAGTCCGTTTCATCCATCACGGCGATGGTCGGCTTGAGCATATACATCTGGAGGATTTCCAGCCGCTTTTTTTCGCCACCACTGAAACCTTCGTTGAGGTAGCGACGCACGAAACCCTCGTCCATCTCCAGCAGATTCATGCTTTCGCGCAAAAGCTTGCGAAACTCCGCAATGGGAATAGCGGTTTCTTTCGGGTCTTTGCCTGGCTCCGCACGATGGGCATTGATAGCCGCACGTAAAAAGTTTGCCACCGTAACGCCCGGTACGGCAACCGGATACTGAAACGCGAGAAACACCCCGCTCTTGCTCCGCTCGTCTGGCTCCATTTCAAGGATATTCTGTCCCTTGTACCAGATTTCGCCTGCGGTTACTTCATACCCAGGATGACCGGCAATCGTGTTTGCCAGTGTGCTTTTGCCGCTGCCATTGGGACCCATAACGGCATGGATGGTGCCTCCTTTGACCGTAAGATTGAGACCTTTTAAGATTTCCTTTTCTTCAACCTGAACATGTAAGTCTTTAATAACAAGATCGTTGCTCATGCGCTCCTCTTTTTTACTCCTCAAAATTATCTACATTGAAACAACAGTGATGATGTCCCTCAAGCATAGAATGCCCTTGCACAACTTTCTTTCCCAAAACCTGCTCAAGCATTTGCCGTTCCATAGTACACACTTCAGCATGCTCCTGGGCAACATCATGGAAAGGACAGGAAAAAATACGGATACCATCGCCCGATGGTTGCACTTCAGAAGGTATACCCTGTGCTTCCAGTTTTGCCCGCAGCTCAGCCAGTCGCTCATGCACATCCGCGCCGTTAATGCGGTTGCTATACTCACTGGCGAGACGCATGCTTACCCGCTGCAGCAACTGCTCAACCTTCTCCATCCCCTCTTCGGCAGCTATCTCCTGGAGCATCAAGTTGATAAGTAAATCGTAATGTTTGGGGAACAACTTCTGGGCTTTGTCGGTCAGGGTATAAACCAGGCGAGGACGCCCAGGACCATAGCGCATGGTGCTGGTGGAAACCAGAACTTGCGATTGAAGGTGTGCCAGATGTTCTCGTACTGCTGTGGTGCTGACACCCAGCACACCTTCCAGGTCCTTGATGGTCGCCTGCCCATGGCGCCTGAGATATTGCAGGATTGTACTGGCAGGACTCGTCGGAGGGAACCCTATCACTTCCATAGCTCTACTCCTTCATATAATCATGCGGAAGTATACCAGGAAGAAAGGGTTTTGTCAATATTTCTTATAAAAACTGCAAAAAACTCTCAAATGCGCGAAACCCCAATCTTATGTGTTCCGCCGTGGTGAAATAAAGGGACCGCGCAAACCCATCGAGCTGCTTGCAGTTGTGTTTTGCAAACCACCTGCGTTGTGATCACTCGAAAGGCTTACACTTGGCATCTGCGGATCTTTGCCCGGTGCAGAGCCAGTCGCTCCCACTTCGGCTGCCCGCAACTTTTCCGCCTCCTGGATCAGTTCCGGGGCAGGTTCATAATAAAATTCTAGTTCCTGTCCATATTTGTCTACCCCGGTGGTCTCTACATTGACGCGGCTGCCAAATGGTATCCCTCCCGAAGCGAGCATGTCCGCCAGCGGTGCATCCAGGTTTTTGAGCAAGCACTGGCGCAGCGGACGTGCCCCAAAGCGCGAGTCAAAGCCTTTTTGCAAAAAGAACTCTTTGGCATCCGAAGAAAGCGTCACGGTAATGCCATGCCGCAGATACTGGTCATTGCTTTCTGTGATCATGCGGTCAAGCACCTGTCGCAGAATGTCGCTGGAAAGTGGTCGAAAGGCCACAATCTCATCCAGACGATTGATCCATTCTGGCGAAAAGACACGCTGGAGTGCCTCAAACCCGATTTGATAAATCTGTTGCCCGGTCGACTCTACGTCCTGGTGTGGCGTGCGGAAGCCTATTGTGCGTTGATCCAGGAAATCTATCATCTCCTTGGCCCCAACATTCGTGGTCAGGATCAAGATGCTATTCTGGAATGAAACCCGTCGTCCTCCATTGAGCAGCAGGATTTCACCATCTTCCATAATCTGGAGCAGCAAATTCCACAACTCAATCTGCCCTTTTTCGATTTCATCAAACAGGACGACACTACCTTCCTGTTCGATAATATCCGGATTAAGCAGCGGTTTCTGGTCACGCCCCACATATGATGGCGGCGCACCCACCAGGGCGGATACCTCGTGCCCCTGGCTAAAGATTGAGCAATCAATCTTCAAGAACGCTTCATCATCCGGCCGCAACATGCGGGCAAGCGTCCGCGCGGTCTCTGTTTTGCCAACGCCTGTTGGTCCCAGAAAGAGCAGTGCCGCATGCGGACGGCGTGTATTGCCGGCGGAAAACCCGAAGTGCGCCCGATTCAATGTTCGGATGACACTTTCAATCGCCCGATTCTGTCCAAAAATCTGCGTTCGCAGATTCCGTTCCACTTCATCAAGTGGATTTTGTGTACCTCGTAAAGCCCGTATCATACCATCCCTTCCCTAAATACGCCTAAGCATACACAAAAAAAACATCCAACAAACCAACAAACTAATCGAAACTGCTGTACCGATGGTCACCATGCAGTGCGTTAGCGCAATTGCGCAATTGTTGCAAAAATCAGCACACCGCCAAAAATCAGCAGTGCAAATGATTGAAACTGAACCAGCACCAGCAGGGGAGCAACCCCCACCCCAAGCCCGATGCCAACTGCGAGTTGCATCGCCTTTCCCCGTTTGGCATGGGTCACCCGGTCCAGCAATCGCACAAGTAGCCGCGAAACAAACGAACCAAGAAAAAACGAAATCAGCAACGCAAAAAAGAATCCTCCGAGCAAAAAGAGTACCAGTAGACTCAAGCCAAAAGATATGACCACTGATACTATAAACGAAAGAGCCAGTATTCCCGGTGATACCTGGTAGTTTGGTGGGCGACGTTCACGCGCACAATCGGGGCAAAGTTGCCCCACCGCAGCAGGTTTTGCACAATCAGCACAGATAGGGTTACCACACTGAAAACAACGTAAACCAGTTTCACGATCGGGATGGCGATAACACGTTACAACGACACCATTCTCCTGTTCACCCGTCTCTGCTGCATGTTCAATGGGAGCAGGCTCCGGGGGAACTCTTTTGCGGGCCGGTGCAAGGACTTCACCAGCCGCAAGGCGGCGGTCTATCTCCTCCAGTAACCGTTGTGCTTCCTGGTGTGCAGGATCTATCTCCAGAACGCGGTGCAAATAGTCACGTTTATCTTTATAGGGCAACACTGCTTCAGCCAGCCCCAGCCAGCCATCAATATTGTCTGATTCAAGCTCAATAACCCGCCGAAAGAGTTTGCGGGCTTCATAGCTATCACCAGCTTGCAGGGCAGCATTGCCATTCTGGATTAATGCTTGCACCTGGCTGG
Organism: uncultured Chloroflexaceae bacterium; assembly: GCA_964346425.1. Lineage (GTDB taxonomy): Bacteria > Chloroflexota > Chloroflexia > Chloroflexales > Chloroflexaceae > JAAUSY01. The sequence goes on from CAYFVX010000056.1 coordinate 10,978, forward strand.
TTGTGCTTGATTCACTCATTGATAATTCCTCCATCTCTATAATATTATATTACAAAAACAAT